>SKMM01000006.1 GCA_007121055.1 Paracoccaceae bacterium
ACGGCCAGCTCCCCCAATCCGTCCTGAAAGGCCGAACGCCCATCGACGCTCTCAAGGACTGGCAACGTCAGCGGCCGGAACTCTTCAGGAAAAGACCGTATAATCACACGGGATGTGACAATCTGGCTGGACACGGAGATGGCCTGGCACGCGCCGCATGAAGGCCGCCCTGGGCGCCCGCCGGTGTTCTCGGACGCGGCAATCCAGTTCTGCCTGTCGATCAAGGTGCTTTTCAAGCTGCCACTCAGGCAGACCGCCGGGATGGTCGCGAGCCTCCTGCGCCTGGCCGACTTGGATTGGCCCGTGCCGGACTACTCCACGCTATGCCGCAGGCAGAAGACCCTGAAGGTGCAGCTCCCGTATCGCCGTGCAGGCGGTCCGCTGAACCTGCTGGTGGACAGCACCGGCATCAAGTTCCTCGGCGATGGCGAGTGGCAGGCCCGCAAGCATGGGACGCAGCGCCGCCGCCAGTGGCGCAAGGTCCATCTGGCCATGGACACCGCCACCTCCGACATCCGCGCCGTCGAGTTCACTCCCAGCTGGGAAGGCGACAGCCCTGTCCTGCCAGACCTGCTGGACCAGATCCCGGACGACGAAGGCATCGGCACCGTGACCGCAGATGGCGCCTACGACACCCGCCGCTGCCACAGCACGATCATCGCACGCGGTGGCACAGCCATCATCCCGATCCGCAAGAATGGTCGACCATGGAAGGAGGATTGCCCAGCTGCTCGAGCGCGCAACGAAACCCTGCGCGCCACGCGCCACTACGGCCGGGCCTTCTGGAAGCGATGGACCGGATACCACATACGCAGCCGCGCAGAGGCCAGGATACGGGGGCTCAAGTCTTTCGGGGAGCGCATCGCTGCAAGGGATCCCGACCGCCAAACCGCCGAAATCCACATCCGCATAGCCCTCATGAACCGCTTCAATGCCCTCGGCACCGCCGAGATCGTCCGCGTGGCCTGAGCCTCAAGGGGAAAGGGGAAGCTCCGCCTCAGGCCACCTTTCTGCAACAATGCCGCCCTATCTGCACAACGGCTCCGTGCCAAGCCTCGCCGCCCTGCTCAACAGCCGGATGCGTCCCCGCTACTGGCGCCACAGTGAGGACCGCGCCTACGACCCAGACCTGATGGGATGGCGCCACGAGGTACTGCAGGCCGGCAAGGCCGCAGCCGAAGGCCCCGCGGAGCGGGCCCGCATCTATGACACGACCCTGCCCGGCTATGGCAATGGCGGCCACACCTACTCCGACGACCTCACCGATCAGCAGCGCCGCGCCCTGCTCGAGTACCTCAAGTCGCTCTGATCTTGCGTCCGGGTGCGTCCCGTTCCGCGAGCAAAGCGACCACGAACAGACCCCAAACGCAGGGAAAGTCGGGCGGCAATTGCGCCCTGTAGCGGCAGGCGGAGGAGCCGGGCGCTGCCCGATGCGAGGCCGTGAGATGCTTGGACGCTGTTTTGACCGCTGCGGGCGCGGCCATGACCGTCAGGTGCAACGCCAGAGGGATGTCGGGCCCTCATATGCGGGGCGCATCTCGCGACAAGAGGCTGCGCTCCAGTTGGTCGAGCTGCGCCAGTGCGCGTGTGGTGTCGCCGCCTGTGCGGACCATCGCGGCCGCAAAGGCCCGGCGCGCCGAGGCCGGGCTCCAGGGCAGCGCGGCGCATGAAAGCCAGCTGCGCAGCTCGGGTGCGAGGCGGTCATAGGTCTGCATGGGGTCGCCCTTGCAGACTCGGCGTTTGAGGCTCGTCTGACCGAGGTTGCGACGCTTCATATGGCGTCTTCCGGGTCGAAAACGGGGTCGAGGACGAGGAGGAGGCGGGTCGCGCCGGTGCCGGCGATGGGCGGCGATCGGTGGCGCAGGTGGGCGGGCGGGTCGGTGGGCCAGAGGGTGCCGCGCAGGATGAGGACGGCGCCGGTGGGGGCTGTGTGGATGGGGTCGGGGCCGCGCGCGTCGGGGGCGATGCCGACCTGGGTGCCGGTGCCGCGGTAGGTACACAAGAGCCGCGCCGTGACGGCGTCGATGTGGAAGCGCCGGCAGGCGTCGGTTGTGACCACGTCGAGCCGCAGCTGCAGCAGGGGCGCGCGCATCAGCGCGGCGAAGCGCTCGGCCAGATCCGCCATGTCGGCCACCAGCCAAGCGCGCTCGGGGCCCTCCGGGGCGCGGGTGCCGTCGAATGCCGCCCGCAGGGCTGCGGCCACGTCGTCGGGGTGGAGCACGGCTCGCACCGCCGGCAGTCGCTCGGGCGGCAGCCCTGCGAGCCAGTCCAGCACGCCGGGCGAGGGCGGGCGGTGCCACAGCACGGCGGCGCAGCCGGGGGTGCGGATTTGGGCAAGGCCCTCGGGTGTCTCGACGATGGCGATTGCGTCCGACGGGCTGCCGGCGCCTGGCGGCAGGCCCGGCGCGCGATGCAAGGTCGAAGGATCGACCGAGCCCGTGGGGACGCTGGCGGTGTGCAGCGGCGCGGCGGTCATTGCCGGCCCCAGCGCGGGAAGGGGTCGGGCAGGTCGGTCCAGGCTGCAGGCGTGAACTCGGCAGTGTCCAGGAGGGCCGCGTTCAGCGCCGCGCAGATCGCCTCGCGGTCCATGCCCACACCGATGAACACCAGCTCCTGCCGGCGGTCGCCCCAGGGCTCCACCCAGTTGCGGGCGATCTCGGCCTGGGCGTCGGGGTGGGTGGGCAGGCGTTCCTCGGGCACGGCGGCCCACCACAGGCCCAGCGGCCGGATCGTGGACATGGCGCCCGCCAGGCTGAACTCGGCCGCCCATTGGGGCCGGGTGGCGACCCAGAAATGGCCCTTGGCGCGGATCACGCCGGGCAGGGCCTCGTTGAGCACGTCGTGGATGCGCTTCGGGTGGAAGGGTGCGCGGGCATGGTAGACAAAGGAGGTGACGCCGTATTCCTCGGTCTCGGGCGTGTGGTTGGCAAAGCCGTAGAGCTCCTTGGCCCACATCGGGTGTTCATGGGCGCGGTCGAAATCGAACCGCCCGGTATCGAGGATCGCCGCGGCGGGCACATCGGAATGGGTGGTCTCCAGGATCTCTGCATCGGCGTTCAGCGCCCGGATGATCTTGCGCGCGGCGTCCACCCGCTCGGGGCCGGCATCGGCGCATTTGTTCAGGATCACGACATCGGCGAACTCGATCTGCTCGGTGAGCAGGGTCACGAGGCTGCGGTCGTCCTCCTCGCCAAGGCTCTCGCCCCGGTCGCGCAGGAAATCGTGGCTGGAGAAGTCCTTGAGCAAATTCACCGCATCGACCACCGTGACCATGGTGTCGAGGCGGGCGACGTCGGAGAGGCTCGCGCCGTCTTCGTCGCGGAAGTCGAAGGTGGCGGCGACGGGGAGCGGTTCGGAGATGCCGGTGGACTCGATCAACAGATAGTCGAACCGGCCCTCGGCGGCGAGCCGGCGCACCTCCTTGAGCAGGTCGTCCCGCAGGGTGCAGCAGATGCAGCCGTTGGTCATTTCCACCAGCTTTTCATCGGCGCGCGACAGCTCGGCGCCCTCGCGCACGAGGTCGGCGTCGATGTTCACCTCGGACATGTCGTTGACGATGACCGCAACGCGGCGGCCCTCGCGGTTGTTGAGCACGCGGTTGAGCAGCGTGGTCTTGCCGGCGCCGAGGAAGCCGGAGAGCACGGTGACTGGAAGGCGGCGGTCGGGGGCGTTCATGGGGGGCTCATCGGTTGGAGGGAACGGAAGGGTCGTCGAGACTGTGCAGCACCACGCGGGCATCCGGGTCGTCGGGCGTGCCGAAGCCCGTGCGCAGGAAGCCGAGGCTGTCCTCCAGCAGCGCGGGGTCGAGGTCGCGGCCGATCAGCACGAAGCGGCTGGTGCGGTCGCCCGAAGGCCAGTGCGGCAGGGGGACGGGCGGGTGGAAGATGTGCTGCACGCCATGCACGGCGAAGGGGTGCGTGTCGTCGGTGGTGTGGACGATGGCCTTGAAGCGCAGGATGTTCGGCCCGTTCAGCCAGACCAGAGACTCACGCCACAGGCCCAGCAGCTCGGACGACACGGGCGCGTCCAGCGTGGCGGCGAGCGCCGTGATCCGGTCGTCATGCCGCGCGGCCGGGGCGGCGGGCAACTCCGCGGCCCTGGGGCGCAGAAGCCCGGTCAGGCTGTCGGGCAAGGCGGCGCGGTCGGCGTCGCTCAGGCCAAGGTTCGTGGACAGGCCTGGCACCTGCCCCGGCCGCAGCGCCGGCGCAGCCGCAAGGCCCGCCCAGCCGTGGCCCTGCTCCGAGGTCACGTCGCCGCGCAGCGCGCCCAACCCGAACAGAGCGCCCGGCGCCACCCGCCCGTGATCAGC
>SKMM01000147.1 GCA_007121055.1 Paracoccaceae bacterium
ATAGGCCCGCTCGGCCGTCTGGCTGGCGCCGACCGCGGCCGCCCCCGGCCCGACCGCCAGGGACCAGCGCAACACATCGCCCCCCGTCAGCCCGCCCGAAGTGTTCAGGAACACCACCTCCGGCACCGCGCCATGCACCTTCGGCAGGAACGCCTTGGCCGAGCCCGCCTGCTCCAGCCCCACCAGACGCGTGGCCGCGCCCCGGGCCGCCAGCCGCACCGCGGCCCGCCCCCGGCTGCGCTGCATCACGGGCGAAGGGTCATCGAACATGCCCCCACCCTATCGCGCCCCGCACCGACCGCCAGCCCCACCGGCGCAGCGCCCCGCCGGCGCCACGTCCCATGCCCGCCAAAGCCGCACTCAGCCCATGCCGCCCGCCACCAGCCGCGCCGCAATCGCCGCGTAGGCCTCGGCCATCGGCCCGTCGCCCAGCGCGACCGGCGCACCCGAATCACCGCCCAGCCGCACCTCCAGGCTCAGCGGCAACGCGCCCAGGAACGGCAGCCCGAGCGCCTCGGCCTCGCGCTGCACGCCGCCCTCGCCGAACAGATGTGCCTCATGGCCGCAGTTCGGGCAGATGTAGGTGGACATGTTCTCGATCAGCCCCAGCACCGGCGTCTTCAGCGTCCGGAACGCCGCCAGCGCCTTGCGCGCGTCCAAGAGCGCCACGTCCTGCGGGGTGGAGACCACGATCGCCCCGGTCAGCTTGGTCTTCTGGCACAGCGTCAGCTGGACGTCCCCCGTGCCCGGCGGCATGTCCACCACCATCACGTCCAGATCTCCCCAGGCCACCTGCGTCATCAGCTGCTGCAGCGCGCCCATCAGCATCGGCCCGCGCCAGATCACCGCCTCGTCCTCGGGCAGCATGAAGCCGATGGACATCAGCGTGACCCCATGGGCGTGCAAGGGCAGGATCGTCTTGCCATCGGGCGAGGCCGGCCGGCGCATCACCCCCATCATCCGCGGCACCGACGGGCCGTAGATGTCGGCATCGAGCAGCCCCACCCGGCGGCCCTGCCGCGCCAGCGCCACCGCCAGATTGACCGCCACGGTGGACTTGCCGACCCCGCCCTTGCCCGAGCCCACCGCGAGGATCCGGTCCACGCCCGCGGGCCGCGACGGCCCCGCATCGGCATGCCGCCCGATCTTCACCCCGCCGCCCCCGGGCGCGGGCCGCGTCAGCAGCACCTGCACGCGCTCCACCCCCGGCAGCGCGCGCAGGCGCCGCTCCGCCTCCGCCCGCGCAGGTTCCAGCGCGGCCGCCGCCTCCGCCGTCTCCGCCTCGATCACGAAGCGCACGCTGCCCTCGACCACCGCCAGCGCCCGCACCAGGTCGCGCGACAGAAGCGTCCCGCCCCCCGGCACCGTCACCGACCGCAGCACCTCCTCGACCTGCGCCCGACTGTCCCCCATGTCGCCCCCTCTGTCCTGCGCCAAACCCGCCGCTGGCCCGGCGCCAGACCTGCGCACAACCGCGCGTCGAGGCAAGCCCGCCGTTCGCAAGCTGCCCAAACAAGAGGCTTAACGCCCCGATCGGGACCATCCCGGCGCCTGCGACGGAATGCGCTCGCTGCATGGCAGCATTTCACCTTGCTCCCATTGTGCATCTGCAGCATCGTTCTAAGTATCGAGACAGGACGGAAGGGAGGACGACACCGAGGCGCAGAACACAGGCCAACGCCATGCTGACAGACAGTCACGCCCGACACGGGCACCCCACGACCCGGCACATGCCCTTCTGGCGCCGCTGGGTGGACAGGATCCGGAAGCGGCGGGCCTATGTCGCCACCCTGCGGCGCCTGCGCGGCATGACGCAAGCGGAACTGGACGAGCTGGGGATCAGCCGCAGCATGATCAGCCGCGTGGCCTGGGAAAGCGCCTACGGGCACAGGAAATAGAGCGGTCGGCGCGCGGCGCGGACCTGCGGAACACAGAAGGCCCCCTCCTCCTCCCTGGGGCTTCTGTTACAGGCGGTGGCTTCCATCCTCCTCCCGGAGGCCACCGCCGACCCCATACGGGGCCCAAGGGCCCCGCACCGAGATGCGGCGACCTCCATCCTCCTCCCGGAGGCGTCGCAGACCCGGACGGATGTGCCCTCCTCCTCCCTGGTGCACCGTTCGGACCATACCCGGAGCCGAGAGGCGACGGGGAACCGCGGCGCAACCCTCTCCTCCTCCCTGGGGAGCGTCGCAGGACAAGGCGGCGGCACCCATCTCCTCCCGGGTGTCGCCGTTCTTGTTTCCGGCCCTCCTATTCCGCGGCGTGGGCCAGCGCCCGGGCATCGCCGGCGTGCAGATAGTCCCGCGTCAGCGGAACCGCCGCGCGGTCGCGGGCGAGCTGCAGCTGGAACACGCATTGCCGCCCCACCCGGAACCCCATCTCGCTCGCGGCCAGATAGAATCGCCACATCCGGCAGAACCGCGCGTCATAGAGCGCCTCGACCCGGTCGAGGTTGGCCATGAAGCGGTCGTGCCAGTGGCGCAGCGTCTCGGCATAGTGCAGCCGCCACACCTCCACATCGGTGGGCCAGAGATCCGTGCGCTCCACCGCCGCCATCACCTCCGACAGGGCCGGCACATAGCCGCCGGGAAAGATGTACCGCGCGATCCACGGGTTGGTGGTCCCCGGCGGCGCCGTCCGGCCGATGGTGTGGATCAGCGCCACCCCCTGCGGGCCCAGCCGCGCCTGCACCGTGTCGAAATATTCCCGGTAATGCGGCACGCCCACATGCTCGAACATCCCCACCGAGACGACCCGGTCGAATCGCTCGGTCACGTCGCGGTAATCCATCAGCCGGAAGCTCACCCGGTCCGACAGCCCCGCCGCCCGCGCGCGCTCCGTGGCCACCCGGTGCTGCTCCTGGCTCAGAGTGACGCCCATCACCCGCGCGCCATGGTCGCGCGCCAGGCTCAGTGCCAGTCCGCCCCAGCCGCAGCCGATGTCCAGTACCCGCATCCCCGGCTCCAGGCACAGCTTGGCCGCCACATGCGCCTTCTTGGCCGCCTGCGCCTCCTCCAACCCCATGTCGGGCCGCGCAAAATACGCACAGGAATACTGCCGGTCCGAATCCAGGAACAGATCGTACAGCGCCCCCGACAGGTCATAGTGATGCGCCACATTGGCCCGCGCCCGCCCCGCGGGATTGAACTGCGCCACCCGCCGGATGCCCGCCCGCAGCCGCCCCCAGGCCCGGTGCCACGGCGCCCCCCGCCCGGCCGAGAGGTTGCGAATCGCAAGCCCCGTCAGCCCGTGCAGGTCGTCCCCCTCCACCGTCAGCCCGCCCTCCATGTACCCCTCGCCCACCGCCAGCGCCGGGTTCAGCACCAGCCGCGGCAGCAGCCCCGGATCCTCCACCCGCACCACCACCCGGCCGCCGGTCCCGTCGCCATACTCCCGCCGGCGCCCGTCGGGCAGGCAGACCACCAGATCCCCCTCCACCAGCAGCGCCCGCAACCCGTGATCCAGAAGCTTCGCCCACATGGCTCCTCTCCCCAGCCGACGGCCGAGGGGGGCAGCCCAGAAGCGGGCTCCCCCGCGACCTTCCGCCACATCCTACCCCAGTGTCACGATTCCGACAAACCCCGCCCCGCCCGACGCTTGATCTGTGTCAATTTGGTCGACCGAAAAAACTGTCATTCCAGTCTGACACAATCGGGAGCCCGGCCATGCGAATCCTCTTCATCCACCCGAACTACCATTCCGGCGGAGCCGAGATCGCGGGCAACTGGCCGCCCGCCTGGGTCGCCTACCTCACCGGCGCGCTGAAACAGGCAGGCTACGACGACGTCCACTTCATCGACGCCATGACCAACCACGTCACCGAGGGCGACCTCCGCCGCAAGCTGGCCGAGCTTCAGCCCGACGTGGTCGGCACCACCGCCATCACGCCGTCGATCTACGTCGCCGAACACACGCTGAAGATCGCGCAGGAGGTGGTCCCGAACGCCATCCGCGTCCTTGGCGGCATCCACGCCACCTTCATGTTCAAGCAGGTCCTGTCCGAGGCCCCCTGGGTCGACGTCATCGTCCGCGGCGAGGGCGAGGAGATCGTCGTCGAGCTGATGAACGCCATCCGCGACGGCCGCTGGCCCGCCGAGCGCAAGAAGATCAAGGGCATCGCCTATGCCGACGGCACCAAGATCGTCGCCACCCAGGCCGCCTCCACGGTCAAGAACCTCGACGGCATCAAGCCCGACTGGTCGATCCTGGAGTGGGAGAAATACATCTACGTCCCCCTCAACCGCCGGGTCGCCATCCCCAACATGGCCCGCGGCTGCCCCTTCACCTGCTCGTTCTGCAGCCA
>SKMM01000177.1 GCA_007121055.1 Paracoccaceae bacterium
CAGCAGGGGCGTGGGCGCGGTCTTGGTCCGCACCGAAAGCTGCGTCATCGTCTCGTCATCGGCGATCATGTGCACATGCACAGGCTTCAGAGCGCCTTGCGGGATCCGCCCCGCCGCCACCAGCTCCTGTACGAAGGCGATCCCCCGCAGCTCGCGCAGCAGCGAGGCGTTGAAGCTGATCTCGTTCATCCGGCTCTGGATGTCCTGGGGCGTGGTGGGGATCTCGTCGCGGTAGAGTGGGTTGATGTTCACGATGACGACATCCGAGGGCAGCTCGGCCTCGAACAGCGGAAACAGCGCCGGGTTGCCGGTGAAACCGCCATCCCAGAACGCCTCGCGCCGGCCCGTCAGAGGATCGTCGATCTCCACCGCCTGGAACACGCTGGGCAGGCAGGCCGAGGCGAGGATCGCCTCCGCCGTCACCTCCGCCCCGCGGAACACCCGGATCTTTCCGGTGCGCACATTGGTGGCCGACACGAACAGCGCGGGCCCGGTGTCGGCGCAGACCTGATCGAAGCGCAGCTGGCGCACCACCCGGTCCATCGGGTTGCGATAGGCCGGGCCCAGCGCATAGGGGCTCACGAGCCGGCCGGCCAACTCGGCCGGCGTGATCGGCATGAACTGCTCGGCCCAGGTGGCGAGGCCCCCTATGCCCGGCATCACCGCGCCCAGCCAGCGTGCCATCTCCAGATCGCCAACCGCCCCCACCTGGCGCCAGACCCAGTCCAGCAGCGCCCGCGCCTCGGCCGGGCCGCCCGCGGCAAGCCCCGCCTTCAGCGCAGCCCCGTTCAGCGCCCCGGCCGAGGTACCGGAGATGCCGGCAACCTCGATCCCGTCATCCTGCAGCAGACGGTCCAGCACGCCCCAGGTGAAGGCTCCGTGCGCACCGCCGCCCTGCAGGGCCAGATTGATCCGCCTGGGACCGCCACCCCCGCCACCATTGCCCCGCATGCCGCTTCCATCCATACCACACCCTCCGATGGGCACCGCCCGTCCTGCGCCGCGGGCGCCGTTCTTGCACCTGCGGCGAAGATAGATGCTGCAGCCGCGAAGACCAACGCCCCCGGCCGCCGGGCCCGTGTCCAGACAGCGCCCGCAGGCAACAAAAAAGCGCCCGCCAGAGGCGGGCGCAAGTCGTTGAGGCAGGTTTCATACAGGCAAGAAACCTATCGAGCAGTACCTCACTATATACTGCGCAACGGCTGTCTGTCCAACGGAAAAGTTTGTAAATCCCACGACCTGCCGGTAGTTTCGCGGAAAAAACCGGGCACTCGGGCAGAAGGAACAACCACTGGTGGTACACTGGCGCCGCGTCACATCCATGGCGGTCGCGCTCGTCGCGGCGGTCCTGTCCGGCCCCCTGACGGGCGCCGCCGAACCGCGCCACGGGATCGCGATGTACGGCGAACCGGCCCTGCCGCCGGGCTTCACCGCCCTGCCCCACGCCAACCCCGACGCGCCCCGCGGCGGGCGAATCGTCTTTGGCGAGGTCGGCAGCTTCGATTCGCTCAACCCCTACATCCTGCGCGGCCGCGCCCCCTGGGGCGTGCAGACGCTCACCGTCGAATCCCTCCTCGGCCGCAGCTTCGACGAACCCTTCACCCTCTACGGCGTCCTCGCCGAATCGGTCGAGACCGACGCCGAGCGCAGCTTCGTCGAATTCACCCTGCGCGCCGAGGCGCGGTTCTCCGACGGAACCCCCGTCACGGTGGAGGATGTGCTGTGGTCCATCGAGACGCTCGGCACGCTGGGCCAGCCCCGCTACCACACCGTCTGGTCCAAGATCGCCGACATGGAGCAGACCGGCCCGCGCTCGCTGCGCGTCACCTTCACCGAACCCGATCGCGAGATGCCGCTGCTCCTGGGCCTGCGCCCGATCCTGCAGAAGGCGCAGTTCGCGGACCGGGACTTCGACCGCTCCTCCATGGAGCCGCTGATCGGCTCGGGCCCCTACAGTGTGGACCGGGTCGAGGCGGGCCGCTTCATCACCTTCCGAAAGAACCCGGACTGGTGGGGCCGCGACCTGCCCTTCTATGCCGGCCAGCACAATTTCGACGAGATCCGCTACGACTATTTCGCCGACGCGGGCGTCGCGTTCGAGGCCTTCACCGCGGGCCTCCTGACCACCTGGCGCGAGGGCAATGTCGCCCGCTGGGCGCGCGCCTACGACTTCCCCGCCGTGGCCGCGGGCGACGTGATGCTGTCCGAGATCCCCCACAGCCGCCCCTCGGGGATCGACGGCTTCGTGTTCAACACGCGGCGCGAGATCTTCGCCGACCGCCGCGTGCGCGACGCCCTGATCCACGCCTTCAACTTCGAGTTCATCAACCGCACGCTGAACGACAGCGCCCTGCCCCGCATCGCCTCGCCCTTCTCCAACTCCGAGCTCGGCATGGGCGACGGCCCGCCCGACGCCCGCGTCCGCGCCCTGCTGGAGCCCTTCGCGGACACGCTCGCCCACGATGCGCTGGAGCCCTACGCCCTGCCCGTCTCGGACGGGACCGAGGCGAACCGCCGCAACATCCGCCGCGCCATGGCACTGCTGGAGGAGGCCGGCTGGCAGGTCGAGAGCGGCGTGCTGCGCAACGACGCAGGTCAACCCTTCGTGTTCGAGTTGCTGCTGCAACAGGGCGCAGCCGAGACCCAGGCCGTGGCCAACATCTATGCCGAAGCGCTGCGCCGGCTGGGCATCGAGATGCGCATCGTCACCGTCGACAGCGCCCAGTTCACCCAGCGCACACTGGGCTATGATTTCGACATGACCCGGAGGTCACTCTCGCTCTCGCTCAGCCCCGGCAACGAGCAATGGCTCTACTGGGGCGCCCATGGCGTGGACACGCCCGGCACCCGCAACTTCGCCGGCATCGACGCCCCCGCGGCCGAGGCGATGATCCGCACCCTCCTCACCACCGAAGAGCGCGCCGAGTTCATCGCTGCCACCCAGGCCCTAGACCGCGTCATCGCCACGGGCCGCTACTGGATCCCGTTCTGGTTCTCTGACGTCGCGCGCATCGCCCACCGGCGCGAGCTGCGCTTCCCCGAGACGATCCCCCTCTATGGCGACTGGCTGGGCTTCCAGCCCGAATTGTGGTGGTACGAGGACTGACGACGGCCCCCTGGGCCCATGACAGGAGGACCCGCAGTGTCACGGAGAACTCTGGGCGCCAGCCTCGCCCTGGTGCTGGCGCTCACCGCGCCGACGGGCTGCAACACGGTCGAAGGGGTAGGGATGGACATCTCGACCGGCGCCCGCACGGTGGGCGGCTGGTTCGGCGGGAACTGAGCCCCTGCGGCGCCCAAGGATCGGGCACCTGCCACAGGCCCGCCGGGCGCTCTGGACCGGCCGGCCGCCACAGCCGATGGACAGCGCGCAGCCGGCAGGCTAGGCCCGCCGCATGGCTCGTGACGACGACCCCCTGATCCACGACCCCGACGGCGGCCTCGCCCGGCTGCGCCACATCATGGCGCGGCTGCGCGACCCGGACACGGGCTGTCCCTGGGACATCGAGCAGAGTTTCGCCACCATCGCCCCCCACACCATCGAGGAAGCCTACGAGGTCGCCGACGCCATCGAGCGCGCCGACTGGGCGGGCCTCGAGGGCGAGCTGGGCGATCTGCTGCTGCAGGTGGTCTACCACTCCCGGATGGCCGAGGAGGCCGGACATTTCGACCTCGACGCGGTGATCCGCGCGGTCTCGGACAAGCTGGTGGCCCGCCACCCCCATGTCTTCGGGTCGGAAAGCCGCGACAAGACCGCCGCGCAACAGATCGCCGACTGGGAAACCGCCAAGGCCGCCGAACGCCGCGCCCGCGCCGCCCATGGCGCGCTCGACGACGTGGCGCTGGGCCTGCCTGCGCTGATGCGCGCGGTGAAGCTGCAGAAACGCGCGGCCCGGGTCGGCTTCGACTGGCCCCACCCCGACCAGGTGCTCGAGAAACTGGCCGAGGAGCTGGGCGAGCTGACCGGCGCCCGCGACAGCGCCTCGCCGGCCGACACCTTCGAGGAATTCGGCGACATCCTCTTCGTCATGGCCAACCTCGCCCGCCATCTGCACATCGACCCGGAGGACGCCCTGCGCGCCGCCAACGCCAAGTTCACCCGCCGCTTCCGCGCCATCGAGGCCGCGCTGGCCGCCCAGGGCCGCCGCCCCGAGGACAGCGATCTAGACGAAATGGACGCGCTGTGGGACGCCGCCAAGCGCGCCGAACGCGCAGGCGAGGGGCCGGACTGACCCCGCCCGCCCCGCGCCCGGCTCCAGACGCGCACCGGGGGCGCAACGCCCGGACAGGGACAGG
>SKMM01000194.1 GCA_007121055.1 Paracoccaceae bacterium
CGAGCCGGGCTGGTGCGCGCGGGTGGTGGACGGGCTGGGCCGGATCGCGGCGCGGACGGAGGCGCCCGAGGATGCGATGATCGACCGGATGCTCGCGGCGCTGGCCGCCCATCCGGCCGCGCCGGTGATCGTGGGCGACTCCACCCAGCCCGTGTACCGCGGCTTTCGCCGCCACCGGGCGCCGCGGCCGCTGTCGTGGTTCAACTCGGCCACCGGCTACGGCACGCTGGGCTATGCGCTGCCGGCGGCCATCGGGGCGCGGCTGGCGGCCCCCGACCGGCCGGTGGTGGCGCTGATCGGCGACGGGGGGCTGCAGTTCACGCTGGCCGAGCTGATGTCGGCGCGCGAGGCGGTGGGCGACCTGCTGGTGATCGTGTGGAACAACGCCCGCTACCGCGAGATCGCGCTGGCGATGGACGAGGCGGCCATCGCCCCGGCGGGGGTCGAGATCGCGCCGCCCGATTGGGCGGCCATCGCCCGGGCCATGGGCATCCCGCACAGTGCGGTGGCGGATGTGGACGCGCTGGAGCGCACGCTGGCCGCCGAGCGGTTCGAGGGGGTGCGGATGCTGGAGGTGCGCGCGCCCGGGGCGGAGGGTGCGCACGGGTGAGACCGCCCGTCAGCCCCCCCGAACCGCCGCCGCTGGCCGAGACGCCGGCGGCCACGGGCGCGGCGCATGCGCGGGCGGTGCTGGCGATGGCGGCCTGGGGGCAGACCATCCCGCTCTATGCGCTCCTGCTGGGGACCTTCGACGCGCTGACGCTGTCGATGCTGCGCTATGTGGTGGGCGTGCCGCTGATCGCGGCGCTGGCGCTGGCGTGGCGGGTGCTGTGGCCGGTGCCGCTGGGCCGCGACGCGCTGCGGCTGGTGGCGCTGGGCTCGTTGGGGATGGCGGGGCTGGTGACGCTGTCGACGCTGGGGCTGTCGCTGTCGGACCCGGTGACGGCGGTGTTCGTGGCCGCGGCCTCGCCGCTCATCCACACGGTCATGGCGGTGGTGGTGTTCCGCGAGCGCATGGCGCCGGGGGCGGCCGCGGCGCTGGCGCTGGCGACGGCGGGGCTGTTGCTGATCACGCTCGACGGGGCGCTGGCGACGGGGGACGGCCGGCCGGGGTTCCGCGGCGGGGAGGTGTTGCTGCTGGGCGCGAGCAGCTGCTGGGCGTGGTATTCGATGCAGGCGCGGCGCTGGTTTCCCAAAACCTCGGACGTGCGGCTGACGGCCTGGTCGATGATCGTGTGCCTGCCCTTCCTGGTGGCGCTGTGGGGGCTTGGCTGGGCCGCCGGTGTCGCGGCGCTGCCGGCCGAGCGGCCGCCGGTGGGCACGCTGCTTCTGCTGGTGTGGGTGGTGGGCACCTCGGCCTGCGTGGGGGTGGTGCTGTGGCATGGCGCGGTGGGGGCGCTGGGCGGCAGCGTGTCGGCGATCTATCTGGCGCTGCCGCCGATGTTCGGGCTGCTCCTGGGGCTGGCCTTCGGCTTCACGCCGAGCCCGCTGCAGCTGGCGGGCGGGGCGCTGGTGGTCGGCGCGGCGCTGCGGATGTATCTGCGCCGGGCGCTGGGCGGGACGGCGTGACGCCGCCCCGCCCCGGGCGCGCTCAGTAGGGTTTCACCCCGTCCATGGTCGAGACATGGGCCGCCACGACCTTCCAGCCGACATCGGGGAAGCACACCCAGCTCTGGCTCTGGCGGCCCACCACGTCATGGCCGCGGACCTTGAACTCCAGGTTCACGGTGGCAAAGGCCCGCCCCAGCGTCAGGATCTCCAGCCGCAGGCGTTTCTCCTTGATGCCCGGCCCCGGAGCCCGCGCGACGCGGTGGCGGTGGATCTCGTCGAAGCCGTAGCCGTTTTCATAAAGCGCGTAGCGGATCGTGTACGGGCTGCGCCAGAAGGTGCGGTCGAGGATGTCGACATCCTTGTCGACGAGCGCCTGTTCGTACTCCTCGAACAGGCGCTCGACCTCGGCCACGACCTCGGGCAGGTTGGGGGTCAGGTCCATCGCCATGCTGCCCTCAGCGTGCAAGCTCGAGGCCGCGGTAGCGCATCAGCCCGTCGGGGTTGGCGACGAAGCCCGACAGGTCGGCCGTGTGGGCAAAGATCCAGGTGCGGTGGTAGAGATAGATCCGCGGGCGGTTTTCCTCGAAGATGTCGAAGGCGCGCTGGTAGTGCGCGATCCGGGCCTCCGGCTCGATGGTGGTGCGGCCCGCGTTCAGCGCCTCGTCGGCGTCGGGATTGCAGTAGCCGCTGTCGTTCTGCGGCCCGTCGCAGGCGGCGAACTGGTAGATGTTGCCGTCGGGGTCGATCCGGCCGCTCCAGCCCAGCAGATAGGCGTCGAACTCCCCCGCGCTGGAGCGCTGCAGCGAGGTGGCGAATTCGACGACCTCGAGCCGGACCTCGAAGCCCGCGTCGGCGGCCATGGCCTGGATGATTTCGGAAATCGCCAGCCGTTCGGTGTCGTTGGGCACCAGCAGCGTGAAGCGCGGGTTGGGGATGCCGGCTTCGGCCAGCAGTTCGCGGGCGCGGTCGACGTCGCGGCCGGGCATCTCGGCGTCGGGCGGGAAGAACGGGCTGTTGGGCGGCAGGAACATGTGGCCGGGCGTGTACAGGCCGTCGAAGGCCACCTGGTTGAGGGCGGCGCGGTCGATCGAGAGCTCGAAGGCCTCGCGCACCAGCGGGCTGCGGGCGAGGTCGTTCTGCTCGGAGGGGGAATTGTCGAGGTTGAGGGTGATGCCCTGATAGCCGAGCTCGGTCGCGGCGGCGTGGGCCACCCGCGCGTCGCCCTCGATGATGGACAGGTCGGTGGGGGCTGCGCGCTCCATCAGGTCGAGATCGCCCGCCCGCAGGTTCGACAGCCGCACGGTCGCGTCGGGCTGGATGCGGAAGATGATGCCGTCGAGGTGGATCGAGTCGGCGTCCCAGTAGTCCTCGAAGCGTTCGACAACGATGCGGTCCTGGGCCACGCGCTCGACGAAGCGGAAGGGGCCTGCGCAGACTGGGGCGAGGCCGAAATCGGCGCCGCGCTCCTCGGCGACGGCGGGCGAGATCATGATGCCCGCGCGGTCCGACAGCTGCGCCAGCATCGGCGCGAAGGGCTGCGCGAGGTTCAGCCGGGCGGTGACGTCGTCGAGCACATCGACCGACTCGAGCGCGCCGAGGTCGGTGCGCCGGCCCGACTCCGGCATGGTCAGCGAGCGGTTGAAATTGGCCTGCACGGCGGTGGCGTCGAAGGGCGTGCCGTCGTGGAACACCACGTCGTCGCGCAGTGTCAGCGTCAGCGAGAGCCCGTCGTCGGACCATTCCCAGGCGGTGGCGAGGCGCGGGATGAAGTTGAGGTCCGCGTCATAGTCGATGAGCTTGTCGCACAGCGCCTCGAACACATGCCGGCCGACCAGCGTGCGGCTGATGTCCGGATCGAGGAGGTCGGGATCGCCCGACAGGCCGACTCGCAGTGTCTGTGCCGGCGCCGCCGAGGCCAGCAGGAGTGAGGCACACACCACAACGGACAGGCTTGGGACCTTGGTCATCTCGATCTCCCCTTTTCGTGATCGTGCCCCGTGGGTACCGGCGGGGGCCACGGGGTCAAGGGCTGCGCCGGGGCGGGGCGGGCGCCCGGCAGAGATCTGATCAGAATTCGGGCAGCGCGGGCCGGGCCTCAGCGGCCGATGCGTCGCGGGGCGGTGGTGCAGCGCAGCCGCACGAGGGTCCAGCCGTCAGGGATCAGGGCGGCGAGTTCGGGGCCCGCGGCGTAGATGCAGGCGATGGGCTGGCGCGGCTCGAAGTCGTGCACGATCTCGGTGCAGGTGCCGGGGGCGGCGAGGTCGCACAGCAGGGCGATGGCGCGCATCATGGCGCGGCCATCAGCGCAAGCCCGGCAAAGCCGAGCAGGAGCGCGCCGCAGGCGCGGTTGACGCGGCGGGCGGTGTCGGGGCCAGTCATCCGCACCCTTGCTGCCAGCCGGCAGGCGATCAGGACCGGCAGCGCCCCGCCCAGCAGCACGGCGGCCGAGGCCTGCAGCACGGCCGCGGCGTCGAGCCGGGCGAGGTCGACGAACTGCGGCAGCAGGGCGAACATCACCAGAAGGTTGAGCGGGCTGGTCAGGCCCAGCGCGAGGCCCAGCGCCCCGTCCGACAGCCGCAGCCCGCCGATCAGCGTCGCGCCCGCGACCGGGGCCGGCCGCGCCGCCAGCATCCCCAGCGCGAGGATCACCAGCAGCGCGAGCCCCCCGGTGCGCAGGAACTCCTCGGTCGCGCGCGACAAGGTGAGCGTGCCGAGGATGAGCCCCCAGGAGGCGATCAGCAGGA
>SKMM01000339.1 GCA_007121055.1 Paracoccaceae bacterium
CCACCCACCCCGCGCCGCCACCGGCGTGCGCGCGGCCCCTTCGCGCCTGACCCTGGCGGTGGATTGGCCTTGCCGGATGTGGTGTCTTCGGATTGGGGCGAGGCACCTCCGCCTTTGCCCCATGCATCGTCTGCCTTAGGGTTGAAGGGCGTGGCCTTGGGCCCGCAGAGGCGAAGGGGGAGGGCCGCTGGGTAGGTTCCAACCCAGTGTATTGCACAGACAGGGAGAGAGGAATGAAGGGACTTGCGCGACTGGGCTTTGGCGGAGCGGCGGCCGTGGCGTTGACCGGCTGTCTGGACCTGGCGGGCATGCCCGGCGGGACCGTCGGAGGTGGCGCGGCAACCCCGCCGGCGCCGCTGGGGGTGTTCGGTCCCGGTTATCCTAATCCGGGCGACCCGTGCCGCCGGGCCGGTGAGACGGCGTTCACCAACCAGTTCCTCGACGACGCGGCCGACCTCGTGGCTTGTCCGCCGGGCACCGATCCAGGGCTGTTCGCCGCGACCTTCAGCGCCCGGCAGATGGCGCAGCTCGACGGCTGGACCGTTTTCAGCGTCCCGCGCCGCTGAGGCGCCAGCCCCTGCGAACAGCTGGCATTGCCGGCGCTGTCGGCACCTGGGCAAGGGAGTGACGGAGGCGGGCAGGCGGGGGCGCTGCGCTCAACTGGGCCCCAGCCCGCCCGGCGAGGGTCGGGCGCCGCGCCGGGAGCTTGGACCCGTTGCCCCGCCAGGCGAACGATGCCGTCTGCACTGTCGGCCCGCAGGACATCACCTTTCTGCTGCGAGTGCCCACCCCCCGGAGGAGTGCTGCGGTCGCGGGCCTAGCGATTGGTTCGGCTGGAGAAGAGGCCGGCGTCGGCGGCGGCGCGGCGCAGGGCGCGGGCCTTGTTGACGGTTTCCTGCCATTCGGCCTCGGGGTCGCTGTCGAATACCACCCCGCCGCCGGCCTGGATGTAGAGGGTCGCGTCCTTCAGCACCGCCGTGCGCAGCGCGATGCAGAAATCCATCTCGCCATTGGCAGCGAAATACCCCACGCCGCCGCCGTAGACGCCGCGCTTCTCGGGCTCCAGCTCGTCGATGATCTCCATGGCGCGGACCTTGGGGGCGCCCGACACGGTCCCGGCGGGCAGGCCCGCGAGCAGCGCCGAGAGCGCGTCCTCGCCCGCGCGCAGCTCCCCTACCACGTTCGACACGATGTGCATGACGTGGGAGTAGCGCTCGATGATGAACTCCTCGGTGGGGCGCACGGTGCCGATCTTCGCCACGCGGCCCACGTCGTTGCGGCCGAGGTCCAGCAGCATCAGGTGCTCGGCGCGCTCCTTCTGGTCGGCCAGCAAGTCGGCCTCGAGTGCGCGGTCCTCCTCGGGCGTCGCGCCGCGGGGGCGGGTGCCGGCGATGGGGCGGATCGTCACCTCGCCGTCGCGCAGCCGCACGAGGATTTCGGGCGAGGCACCGATCACCTGGAACCCGCCGAAATTGAAGAAGAACATGAAGGGCGACGGGTTGGTGCGCCGCAGCGAGCGGTAGAGCGCGAAGGGCGGCAACGGAAACGGCTGCGCCCAGCGCTGCGACGGCACGACCTGGAAGATGTCGCCGGCGCGGATGTAGTCCTTGGCCTTCTCCACCGCCGCCAGGTAGTCGGGCTTCGAAAAATTCGACACCGGCTCGCCGACCTCGGCCTGGTCCCCGAGGCTGCGGGTCTCGCCCGCGGGCTGGCGGTCGAGGTCGCGCACGGCGTCCATGACCCGCTCGGCCGCCTGGGCGTAGGCCGCCCGCGCCGACAGGCCCGAGCGCACCCAGGCCGGGGCCACCACCGTCACCTCGCCCTTCACCCCGTCCAGCACCGCCACCACCGAGGGCCGCATCAGGACCGCATCGGGCAGGCCCAGCGGGTCGGGGTTGACCTGCGGCAGGCGCTCCACCAGCCGTACCATGTCATAGCCGAGATACCCGAACAGCCCCGCGGCGATGGACGGAAGGTCGGCGGGCATGTCCAGCCGGCTCTCGGCGATCAGCGCGCGCAGGCTGTCGAGCGGCGCGCCCGCATCCTCCCAGGCTTCGCCGTCGAACCGCGCCTGCCGATTGATGCGCGAGGTCGCGCCATGGCACTGCCAGACCAGGTCGGGCTTCATGCCCACGACCGAATAGCGGCCGCGCACCTCGCCCCCCGTGACCGATTCGAGCATGAAGCTGTCGGGCCGCGCCTCGGCCAGCTTCAGCATCAGCGACACCGGCGTGTCGAGGTCGGCGGCAAGCCGGGCATAGACGAGCTGGTTGCGCCCTTCGGCCCATCCCGCGGCGAAGGCGTCGAACTCGGGCAGAAGCACGCGCGGGTCCCCCTCAGCGGAACTGCGAATGGACCTGGTCGATCGCCGACTGGTCCACGCGGATGCCGGCTTCCTCCTGCAGAAGGCGTGCCCAGGCGTTGAACAGATCCTGCGCGAGGCTTTCGCGCACCGCCGAGGCGATGGCCGCGCGGTCGCCGTCGGCGTCGTCGGCATCCGCCGGCAGGATGGCGCGCAGGCTCACGACATGGGCCCGCCCGTTCTCGGCCACCACCGCATGTGCGCCCTCCTCCAGTTCGAAGGCGCGCTCGATCACCTGCGGGGGCACGCCCGACAGCCGGTCGGTACGGCGCACCTCGCCATGGCTGACGGAGGCAAGCCCGAGATCCCCGGCCGTCTGGCCGCCCTCCAGTGCCGCCAGCACCTCCTCGGCGCGCCCGGCCACCCGGTCGGCGGTCTCGGCCGCGTCCCAGGCCTCGATCACCCGGACCTCGACCTCCTCGAACTCCTGCACGCGTGGAGGCTCGGTGCCGTCATGGCGCAGCGCGAACAGACCGCCATCCTCCAGCGGGCGCATCTCGGGAAAGCCGCCCTCGCGTGCCGCGCGCGCCGCCTCGCGGAAGGCGGCATAGGCCGCCGGCCCCTCGCGGGTGTCTGGGCGCAGCACAAGGGTGCCGAACTCCAGCTCGGTCTCCTCGGCCAGTTGCTCCAAGGTGGCGCCGCCCGCGAGGATGTCCTCGTAATCGTCGAACCGGTCCGACAGGATCTGGCGCGCGCGCTCCAGCGCGATCTCGTCGCGCAGGCCGGGGGCGGCGTCCTCGAAGGGGGTGGCCTGCGCCGACAGCACCGCCACCACGTTGAACAGCGCAGGGCCGAAGGGGCTCGGCAGGGGCCCGGCCAGCCCCGGCCCGTCGAGCGCAAACACCTCGGCCCCCGCGGCGCCAAGCTCGTCCTCGGTCACGTCGCCCATGTCGGTGTCCTCGAGCTCCATGCCGCGCTCGGCCACGATGTCGGCGAAGTCGGCCTCGCCCGCCTCGATCCGCGCGCGTGCCGCCTCGGCGTCCTCGTCGCGGGCAAAGACCAGCCGCTCCACCAGCCGTCGCTCGGGGCGCACGAACTCCGCCGCCCGGGCATCGAAGGCTTCGCGCAGCTCCTCCTCGGGGATATCCAGGCTGTCGGCCAGCAGGTTCGGCGTGATCCAGGCATAGGCGATGCGCGGCCCCTCGGGCAGCGTGAACCTGTCCGGATTGTCGGCGTGGAAGGCGCGCAACTCGTCGTCTGTGGGAGCGGGCACCGGCGTCTCCAGCGCGCCGCGGTCCAGCGTGATCACCTCGAAGTCCCGTTGCTCGGCAAACCAGGCAAAGACCGTGTCGGTCCAAGTGGCGGGCGCGGGCACCGCCGACACGGCGCCGGCCTGCAGGATCTCGCGGGCCAGCTCCATGCGGAGGCGGTCCTCGAACTCGCGCTCGCTCCAGCCCTCCTGCTGCAGCAGGAACCGGTACGCCTCGCGGTCGAACCGCCCGTCCACGCCCTGGAAGGCCGAGATCGCCAGCACCTCGTCGCGCACCGTCTCGTCGCTGACCGAGATGCCCAGCCGCATCGCCTCGTTCTCCAGCGCCGCGGTGGTGACGAGCCTGCTCAGCACCGCCCGGTCGAGGCCTGCCTGTTGCACCTGGGACCAGGGCAGGGCCTGGCCCGTACGCTCCTGCGTCGAGCGGATCTCGCGCTGCAGGCTGCGGAAGTACTCCTGCGCGGTGATCTCGCGGTCGCCCACCTGGGCCACGCCGCGCACGCCACCGCCGAACCCGTCCACCCCGAAGCCCGCCAGCCCGATGATGAGCAGCCCCAGGATGATCCAGACGAATATGCGCGACGTCCTGCCCTTCGCCCCGCCCGCCGCCTTGTTGCCCGCGCCCTTGGCCATGGCTGCCGTGCTCCCCGTCGCCTGTTCGTCGGACCGGTGGATCGCGTGCAGCGACGCGGCCCCGGTCCGAAGTCCGCGCTTTCCTAAAGG
>SKMM01000302.1 GCA_007121055.1 Paracoccaceae bacterium
CGCCCGGGGCGGAGTGTCCCGCCTTTGCCCCATGGGCGTCTCACGCAGCGCCCGCGGCGGCCCCTCCACAGCCCCGCCGGCCCGCTGCACCCGCACAGGCACCCGCCGTTCCCCGCCCCTGCGCCGGAAGCCGCCTGCCCCCGTCCGGGAGCCGCCGCTCCGGCGGGCCCGCCACGCCCCGGCGGTCGTCCGTCCGACGCCGCTTGCGGCTCTGCCCGACACGACCAGACCGGCGCCATCAGCGACCCGGCCCCGATACAGGCTGGCCAACCTCCGCCGTTCCGTGCAATCCCTTGGACGCGGCCCCAGAGGGGTCACCAAAGCCGTCCGCCCCGCCGGAGTTTCGCCCATGACCCTGCCCCGCCCCCGTCCCGCCGCCCCGCTCCTGCTGGCCGCCGCCATCGCACTGGCGGGTTGCGCCGGGTTTGCGGGGCTCGGCAGCGGACCGACCCTCGACGCCTTCGAGCTGCGCGCGCCCGCCGACCCGCCCGTGGCGGGCCGCAGCCTTGCGCGCGACCTCGTGGTGGAAACCCCCGAGGCCGGCCCCGCGCTCGACCTCGACCGCATCATGATCCGGCCCAATCCGCTGCAGGCGCAGTACCTGCCCGGCGCGCGCTGGACCGGCGACGCCCCGGTGATGCTGCAGCGCCTGATGGTGCGCACGCTGCAGGACGCCAACGCCTTCCGCTTCGTGGGCCGCCGCCCGCTGGGCCCCGGCGCCGATTTCGCGCTGGTGAGCGAACTCACCGACTTCCAGGCCGAAGACACCGCCGACGGCACCATCGTCCGCATCCGTCTGGTGGCCCGCCTCGTGCGCGAGCAGGACGCGACCGTGATCGCCAGCCGCAGCTTCACCTCCACCGCCCCCATCGCTGCGCTCGACACGCTCGAGGTCGTCCAGAGCTTCAACGCCGCCACCGACCCCCTGATGCGCGAGCTCTCCACCTGGGTCCTGTCCACCCTCGGTGCCGCCCTCCGCGCCTGACCCCGGAGCCACCACCGCGACACCCGCGCCCTCCCAACCGGCCAGACCGCGGCTTTCGGGCGCCGCACTCTCCCGCCCGCGGACCCGCCAGCTCACACCACCGACCCCGGACAACCAGAGGCCTAACGCATACCCGGCTCTTGCCCCACGGCCCGCCGCGCCAAAGCCACCGGTCGCACGCAATGATCCCCCCAGCCCTTCCGGGGCTGTTCCCCCTGGCCGCCCCTTCCGCCAGCATCCCCAACCCCCCGACCGGGTGAGTCGCGCCCGGGTCAAGGATGGCCCGCAGGGCCACCGGCAGAGCCGGCGCCGCAGGCATCTTTGAGGCGGGCGCGACTCACCCAGACCGTGGACATGGCGCGTTGACGGGCATACCTGCCCGTCAACTGCCCCCCCCAGCAAATCCATCGCCCTTCCCCGGGCAGCCCCGTCATTGACCGCGGATTAACCCACCCGCCCTAGGGTCATCCCGTTACCCCGGGGTGCCCGCATGCATGGTCTCGTCAACCGCGCCGTCCAGTGTTTCCTGCGCGACACCTTCGGTGCCGAGGCCTGGCGCGACGTCGCCGCGGCCGCCGTCGCCCCGGCGGAGGGGTTCGAATCGATGTTGCGCTACGACGACGCGCTCACCCTGCGCCTGATCGACGCGGCCACCCGCCTGCTCGACCGCCCCCGCGACTCGCTGCTCGAGGATCTGGGGACCTACCTCGTCTCGCACCCCAACCGCGAGGGGCTGCGGCGGCTTCTGCGCTTCGGCGGCGTCACCTTCGTCGACTTCCTGCATTCGCTTGACGACCTTCCCGGCCGCAGCCGCCTCGCCGTCCCCGATCTCGACATCCCGCCCATGGAGCTCGAGGAGACCGGGGAGGGCAGCTTCACCCTGACCATCCACACCGCACGTCCCGAATTCGCCGCCGTGATGATCGGCGTGTTGCGCGCCATGGCCGACGATTACGGCGCGCTCGCCCTGCCCGACCATGCCGGCCCGGCCCCCGACGGCGCCCCGCGCCTGTCCATCGACGTGTTCGACGCCCGCTTCGCCGCCGGCCGCAGCTTCGACCTCACGGCGGGCTCCCGATGACGCTCGCGCCCGACGCCCCCGCCCTCACCGCCCCCCTCACGACCGAGGCGCTGGCACAGCTCATGCCGCTCTACCTCGGTGTGGACCCCGCGGGCCGCATCCGCGCCGCGGGGCCGACCCTGCGCAAGCTCCTGCCCGCAGACCCGCTCGGCCACCCCCTGCTCGACCTCTTCGCGCTCCAGCGCCCCCGTGGCGTGACCGGCGCGCAGGACCTGCCCCGCCTCACCGGCGCCCGGCTCCGGCTGTCGCTGCGCACCCCGCCCCACACCGCCTTCAAGGGCCTCGCCGTGCCGCTCGCCGACGGCGACGGCTGGCTCATCAACCTGTCCTTCGGCATCGGCGTGGCCGAGGCGGTGCGCGACCACCGCCTCACCGACGCCGATTTCGCGCCCACCGACCTCGCCGTCGAGATGGTCTATCTGGTGGAGGCGAAGGCCGCCGTCCTCGACGAGCTGCGCCGCCTCAACCTGCACCTGCAGAACGCCCGCCTCACGGCCGAGGAGCAGGCGCTCACCGACACGCTCACCGGCCTGCGCAACCGCCGCGGCCTCGACCGCACGCTCGCGGGCCTCGCCGCCTCCGGCACCCCGTTCGGCCTGATGCAGATCGACCTCGACTACTTCAAGCAGGTCAACGACCGGCTCGGCCACGCCGCCGGCGACCGGGTGCTGGTCGCCGTGGCCGACATCCTGCGCACCACCCTGCGCGGCGGCGACACCGCGGCCCGCGTGGGCGGCGACGAATTCGTGGTCCTGCTGCCCGGCCTCGACTGCGCCGACCGGCTCGGCGCCATCGCCAGCCGCATCCTCGGCCGGATCGAGGCCCCGATCCCCTGGCAGGACAGCGAGGCGCGCATCTCCGCCAGCATCGGCACCGCGCTGGGGCGCCCCGGCACCGACCCCATGGCGCTCCTCGACGCCGCCGACGCCGCCCTCTACGCCTCCAAGCGCGCAGGCCGCGGCCGCGTCACCCGCGTCGCCTGACCCCCCGCCCCTTTCTCTCCGCCGCGCCCCACGCTAAACGCCCCCGGACCGTTCCGCGAACCCGGGAGAGCTGCGCCATGGCCATGGACAAGACCTTCAGCCCCGCCGAGGCCGAGGCCCGCATCAGCGCCCGATGGCACGACGCGAACGCCTTCGCCGCCGGCGCCGCCGCCCGGCGCGCGGATACCTTCTGCATCATGATCCCGCCCCCGAACGTCACGGGCTCCCTCCACATGGGCCATGCGTTCAACAACACGCTCCAGGACATCCTCATCCGCTGGCACCGGATGCGCGGTTTCGACACGCTGTGGCAGCCCGGCCAGGACCACGCCGGCATCGCCACCCAGATGGTCGTCGAACGCGAACTGGCCAAGGAAGGCAAACGCCGCGCCGACTTCACGCGCGACGAGTTCGTGGCCCGGGTCTGGGAGTGGAAGGCCCAATCGGGGGGCACCATCATCCGCCAGCTCCAGCGCCTCGGCGCCTCCTGCGACTGGTCGCGCAACGCCTTCACCATGTCCGGCGCCCCCAACTGCCCCCCGGGAGAGGAGGGTAACTTCCACGACGCCGTCATCCGCGTCTTCGTCGAGCTCTACAACCAGGGCGCCATCTACCGCGGCAAGCGCCTCGTGAACTGGGACCCCCATTTCGAGACCGCCATCTCGGACCTCGAGGTGGAGCAGACCGAGGTGGACGGCCACCTCTGGCGCCTGCGCTACCAGCTTGCCGACGGCGAGACCTACCAGCACCCCACCGAGTGGGATGAGGAAGGCCGCCCAACCGACTGGGAAACCCGCGATTACCTCGTCGTCGCTACCACCCGCCCCGAGACCATGCTCGGCGACACCGGCATCGCCGTCCACCCCGAGGATACCCGCTACACCCACCTGATCGGCAAGGAAGCGATCCTCCCCCTCGTCGGCCGCCGCCTGCGCATCGTCGCCGACGCCTACGCCGACCCCGACAAAGGCACCGGCGCGGTCAAGATGACCCCCGCCCACGACTTCAACGACTGGGAGGTTGGCGCCCGCACCGGCCTGCCCGCCATCAACATCATGGACCGCCGCGCCCATATCGCGCTGCGCGACAACCCGGATTTTGCGGCCGGCTGCGACCCAGACGCCATCGCCGCCTGCATCGAGGCCTTCGACGCCCGCGACCGCTACGAGGTCCGCGACGCCATCGTGGAAACCGCCCGCGCCGAGGGCTGGCTCGACGGCATCGACCCCGAC
>SKMM01000374.1 GCA_007121055.1 Paracoccaceae bacterium
GCCTCCACCACCCTTGGGAGCATCGCCCCCGCGCCTCAGGCCCGCGCCGCCGGCCGTCCTCGCGGCCGGTCAGTCCGGCGCGCCGCCTTCCCCGGCGCGGGTGTCAGGCCGGATCAGCACGCGCCGCCCGGGCGCAAGCTCGGACAGCGCCAGATGGTGGGGGCCCGAGGCCAGACGGTGGCCCACGCCCGGACGGCCCACCCGCAGCGGCAGGGTCGCGTCGGGCAGGGGCGCGTCGATCCCCTCGATCCAGTAGCCGCCGCCCTCGGCGCTGTGCAGGGTGCCGCGCCCGGGCAGGGTGCCCAGCCCGGCTGCGAAATCATGCAGGAAACTGCGCTCCAGCACCATCTCCCCGCCCTCCACGCGGAAACAGTCTGCCACCGCGCCGCCGGTCACCGAATGGGCCCAGTGCAGGCACCAGCGCCCGTCGGCCTCCAGGGGCAACTCGGCAATCGGCCCCCCGTCGGTGCGCTCGATCCGCAGAACCGGCGCCTCACCGGCGCCGGCCGGCACGGCCAGCACCAGCGCAAGGCAGGCGGCGAGGGGCGCGCACCCCCCGCCGCCCCGGTGCCCTGTCACGGCCGCAGGCGCTCGGGGATGTCCACGCCCTGCTCTTCGAGGAAGCGGATCGTGCCCGGATGCAGCGGGATCGGCGAGGCGCCCAGCGTGAACTCGATGGTGGTGTCGTTCGCCGCCGGGTGGATCGCGATCAGGTCGTCGATGTTGGCGAAGATCGCGCTGACGATGTTGAACACCAGATCCTCGTCCATGTCGGCATGCACCACCATGGCGTTGGGGGTCGAGATCGTCAGCACGTCGTCGTCCACCCCGTCATAGGTGCCGCCGGGCAGGGTGTAGGCGGCAAAGGTCGGCTCCATCTCGATGGCGGCCTCGATCTGCGCCTCGGTCAGCGCAATGACGGAGATGTCGCGGCTGGCCGCGAGGTTCATGATCGACGAGGTGGGGGGGCCGACGCTCCAGAACCCGGCCACGATGTCGCCGTCGCGCAGCGCATCGGCGGTCTCGTTGAAGTTCAGCCGCTGGGGCGAGAAATCGTCGAAGGTGATGCCGTTGGCCTCGAGCAGCGTGCGGGTGCTGACCTCGGTGCCCGAGCCCGGCGCGCCCACCGACACGCGCTGCCCGCGCAGGTCCTCGATGCTCTCGATCCCGCTGCCGGCCAGCGTCACGATCTGCACGGCGTTGGGATAGATCGCCAGCAGCGTGCGCGCCTCGGGGAAGGGGAAGTCGGCAAAGGGCTCCTCGCCATGGAAGGCGGCATAGACCGTGTCGGCGAGCGCCAGCCCGATGTCGGACTCGAAGGTCGCCACCAGGTTCATGTTCTCAACGCTCGCGCCGGTGACCTCGGCCGACGCCGTGAAGCCCTCGACATGGCGGTTGATGATCTCGGCCACGCCGCCGCCATAGGGGAAATAGACCCCGCCGGTGCCGCCTGTGGCGATGGACAGCTCCATGGCATGGGCTGCCGGAGCGATGGCGAGCGCCGCAGCCGCGGCGCAGGCAAGACGTTTCATGTTCTCTCTCCCTGTTTGCGGCAGGGGCCGTGGCCGCCCGCCGAGTGTCAATTGACTGGCCAAGCGGGCTTGACCTGTCAACCGATTTCCCCCCGTTTCCCCCGGCGCGGGTGTCAGGCCGCGAGGCTCGCGTCGAGCGCCTGCAGGATGGCGTCGCCCATCCCCGAGGTGCCCACCGGCGTGCCGCCTTCGGGCCCCATCAGGTCGGGCGTGCGCAGCCCCTGCGCCAGCACGCCCTGCACCGCGGCCTCCAGCCGGTCGGCCTCCGCGCCCTGGTCGAAGGAATAGCGCAACGCCATGGCAAAGCTGAGGATGCAGGCGATGGGATTGGCCTTGCCCTGGCCCGCGATGTCCGGCGCCGAGCCGTGCACGGGCTCATAGAGCGCCTTGGGCCGGCCGTTGGCCATCGGCGCGCCGAGGCTTGCCGAGGGCAGCATCCCCAGCGAGCCGGTCAGCATCGCCGCAAGGTCCGACAGCAGGTCGCCGAACAGGTTGTCGGTGACGATCACGTCGAACTGCTTGGGCCAGCGGGTCAGCTGCATCGCACCCGCGTCGGCGTACATGTGGCTCAGCTCCACGTCGGGGTATTCGGCGTCGTGGATTTCCTGCACCACCTGCCGCCAGAGAACCCCTGACTCCATCACGTTGGCCTTTTCCATCGAGCAGACCTTGTTCCCCCGCCGCCGCGCCAGTTCGAAGGCCGAGCGCGCCACCCGGGCGATCTCGCTCTCGGTATAGCGCTGGGTGTTGATCCCCACCCGCTCGTTGTTCTCGGTCACGATCCCGCGCGGCTCGCCGAAATAGACCCCCGAGGTGAGTTCCCGCACGATCATGATGTCGAGCCCGGCCACCACATCGCGCTTCAGCGAGGAAAAATCCGCCAGCGCGTCGAAGCACTGCGCGGGCCGCAGGTTGGCGAACAGGTCCATCTCCTTGCGCAGGCGCAGAAGGCCGCGCTCGGGCTTCACCGAGAAATCCAGATCGTCGTATTTCGGCCCGCCCACGGCGCCCAGCAGCACCGCGTCCACCGCCTGCGCCTTGGCCATCGTGGCGTCGGTCAGCGGCGTGCCATGCACCTCCCAGGCCGCTCCGCCCACCAGATCCTCCGACACGTCGAAGGCCAGCCCCCGCCTGTCGCCGAACCAGTCGATCACGCGCCGCACCTCGGCCATGACCTCGGGGCCAATGCCGTCGCCGGCCAGGATCAGAAGGGAAGGCGTGGTCATGGCGTCCTCGTCGCTGTTGGGTCGGGCGGGGGCCTAGCCGGTGGCCCCGGGGCGGTCAAGCCACGCCGCCCGCCCCGTGCCCACCGCCGCCGACAGCGTCCCGAACCCCTCGTCCGCCAGCCGCGCCTCCAGCCCCCGCAGGATCGCGGGCACCAGCGACAGCCCTTCCCGGCTCAGCGCGGTGTAGAGCTGCAGCGCCGAGGCCCCCGCGCGGATCTTCTCCCACGCGTCCTCGGCCGAGGCGATCCCGCCCACCCCGATCAGCGGCATCCGCCCCTGGGTCAGGGCCGACAGCCGCGCCAGTACCCGGGTCGAGGGCGCCATCAGCGGCCGCCCCGACAGCCCCCCGGCCTCCGCCGCCCGCGGGCTGCGCAGGCCGTCCCGCGCCAGGGTGGTGTTGGTGGCCACGATGGCGTCGATGCCCGCCTCCATCGCCACCTCGGCGATCTGCCCAAGCCCCGCCTCGTCCAGATCCGGCGCGATCTTGAGGAAGACCGGGATCGGCCGGGGCAGGCCCGCGCGTGTCTCCATCACCCGGCCCAGCAGCGCGCGCAGCGCGTCGGGGCCCTGCAGGTCGCGCAGCCGCTCGGTGTTGGGCGAGGACACGTTGACGGTGGCGAAATCGACCAGCGGCCCCAGCCGCTCGAGGACCGCGGCGAAGTCGCCCGCCCGGTCGCCGCTGTCCTTGTTGGCGCCGAGGTTGACGCCCAGGGGCGGGCCGTCGGGGCGGTTCTCCAGCCGGCGGGCCACCGCCTCGGCGCCCTCGTTGTTGAAGCCGAAGCGGTTGATGACCGCCCCGTCCTCGGGCAGCCGGAACAGCCGCGGGCGCGGGTTGCCGGGCTGGGGCAGGGGGGTCACGGCGCCCACCTCCAGAAACCCGAACCCCGCCCGCGACAGCGCCGCCACCGCCACCGCGTTCTTGTCGAACCCCGCCGCCAGCCCCAGCGGGTTGGCCAGCCGCAGCCCCGCGACCTCGGTCGCAAGCCGCGGAGACACCACCGGCCGCGGCAACGGCACCACGCCGGCCCGCAGCGCCGCCAGCGCCAGCCCATGGGCCCGCTCCGGGTCGATCCGGCCCAGCAGCGCCAGGCCCGCGCGCTCCACCATCCCGCTCATGGCACCTCCGCCTCGCTCACCTCGGACAGCCCGTCGCGCTCGGCCACCGCCAGCCCCTGCGCCCGGCCCGCAAGGCCCGCAAACAGCTCGGGCCCCGTCCCGGTCAGGAACACCTGCGCCCCCAGCCCCTCCAGCGCCCCATAGAGCGCCGCGCGCCGGCTGTCATCCAGATGCGCCGCGACCTCGTCCAGAAGCAGGATCGGCGCCGCACCCTCCGCCGCCCGCAGCGCCCGCGCATTGGCCAGCACTACCGAGATCAGCAGCGCCTTCTGCTCGCCGGTGGAGCACTGCTCGGCCGGCAGGTCCTTGGCGGCATAGACCGCGCGCAGATCCGCGCGGTGGGGGCCGGTCAGGGTGCGCCCCGCGGCCATGTCCCGCCGCCGCCCCTCGGCCAGCGCGCGCGCC
>SKMM01000152.1 GCA_007121055.1 Paracoccaceae bacterium
CGCCGGTCAGGCCACCCGGTCCCACGGCGCGCAGGGTGGCCGACCACATCGAATTTCCCGAGACGCCGCATGCGCACACCCTTGCTGCCTGATCCGCGAGGGGAGATAGCGAGGCCGTGGGGGCCGACCAGTCGCGCCTCACGGCGCTGTTTCCGCACCGTCGCGCCCGCGCCACAAGCCTCACATCTGTTCACCTCTGCTCGCAGAAAGATGACTGGTCCGCCGGCGCGGCCGCGGCTTAGGGTCTCGGCGTCGCAGGTCAACCGCCCGGCCCGCCCGGCCGGGCCCTCGCGAACTGCGACATGCCGCCCTAGCTCCGGCGCGGCCCGGGCGCCCCGCCCCGGCTCCGATGTGATCCAAGGAGGCATCCATGATCCGCACCACCTTCCTGTCGCTGACCGCCGCGGCGGCGCTCGCCGCGCCTGCGCTGGCCGACGACATCGTCGACGTTGCCGCCGGCGCCGGCGACTTCACCACGCTCATCGCGGCAGTCGAGGCCGCCGGCCTCGAGGACACGCTGCGCGGCGAGGGGCCCTTCACCGTCTTCGCCCCCACCGACGCGGCCTTCGCCGCCCTGCCCGAGGGCACCATCGAGGCACTGCTTGCCGACACCGAGGCGCTGACCGCGATCCTGACCTACCACGTCCTGCCCGGGGCGGTGATGTCGTCCGACCTGTCCGACGGCATGACCGCCGAGACGGTGAACGGTCAGCCGGTGACCATCGGCGTTGGCGACATGGTGACCGTGGACACCGCCATCGTCACGACGGCCGACATCGAGGCCTCGAACGGCGTCATCCACGTCATCGACGCGGTGCTCCTGCCCGAGTGACCCGGGCGCGGATGATCCCGCCCACGGGGTCCGGCGCAGTGCGCACTGCACCACGTAGGGCTCCGGGATCGGTCACCGCCGGCCCCGGTGTTCCCCGTGACCAGAGATTGCGGTCCGGACCCGCTCCGGATCGCAGTATGCCAGGGCCGTCCGATCTCGACCCTGCCGGCCCCCCCGGGGGCGCACCACCGGCCCCGGACGCATCCCGCCCCGGAGCCCTTCCCTATCCCAAGATGGAGACGACCATGCTCAACCGTCGTAACACCCTCGGAGGCCTCGCCGGCCTCGCCATGGCCGCCAGCCTGCCCGCAGCGGCACTCGCACAGTCCGCCAATATCGTGGACGTGGCCGCCGGCAACCCCGACTTCTCGACCCTGGTGGCCGCCGTCGAGGCCGCGGGCCTCGTCGAGACGCTGCAGGGCCCGGGCCCCTTCACCGTCTTCGCTCCCACCGACGAGGCCTTCGCCGCCCTGCCCGCGGGCACCGTCGAAGGTCTGCTGGAGGATCCAGAGGCCCTTGCCAACATCCTCACCTACCACGTCGTGCCCGGCCAGATGGACGCGGAATTCCTGACCGGCCAGCGCGGCCGCATCGAGATGGTCAACGGGGACTTCATCCACATGGACGCGACCGGCGAGGGCGTGGTGCTCAACCGCGGCACCAATGTGGTCGCGGCCGACGTCATGGCCTCCAACGGTGTGATCCACGTCATCGATCGCGTGCTCCTGCCCAACTGAGGCCACCCGCATCCCGAAGGCCCCGCGCCCCGCGCGGGGCCTCTTCATGCGCCCATGAAAAAAGCCGGCCCGAAGGCCGGCTTTCCCGTCTCATCTCCCCGCAGATCACTCGCGCTGGCCGAGGAATTGCAGCAGGAACATGAACATGTTGATGAAGTCGAGGTAAAGCCGCAGCGAGCCCATCACCGCCGACTTGTCGAGCCACTCCTGATCGCCCGAGGCGGCGTGCTGGATATACTCGTTCTTGATCGACTGCGTGTCGTAGGCGGTCAGCGCCGCGAAGATCAGCACGCCCAGGATCGACACGGCGAACATGATCGCCGGCGACTGCAGGAACAGGTTGATGATCATGGCCACGATCAGGCCGATCACGCCCATCATCAGGAAGGTGCCCCAGCCCGACAGGTCCTTCTTGGTGGTGTAGCCATAGAGGCTGAGCCCCGCGAAGGCGATGGCGGTCACGAAGAAGGTCTGCGCGATGGAGATCCCGGTGAACGCCACAAAGATCCAGCTGATGGACAGGCCCATCACCGCCGCGAAAGTGTAGAACACAAGCTGCGCGGTCGCCGCCGACATGCGGTTGATCATGCCCGCGAAGGCAAACACCATGATCAGCGGCGCGAACATCACGATCCAGCCCAGGATGTTGGGCTGCAGCGTCTGCGGATCGCGCAGGATCGCCAGCAACGCCGGCGTCGTGCCCACGGCCCAGGCGACACCCCCCGTCAGCACCATGCCCACGGACATCATGCCGTAGACCTTGTTCATGTGCGCGCGCAGACCCTCGTCGATCTCCGCGGTGCGCACACCAGCGGCCTGGCGGCGCATCGTCTGATATTCGGCCATATTCCCCTCCGTTCAATCCAAATCAAGCCGGCCCCCGCCGGGCGCCCGCCTCGCACTGTAATATTGTCCGTTGCGGACCCGTTTTCAAGGAAATCCCGACAGCTTCGGTCGGACCTTCACGCCGGCGCCAGAGCTTGCATCACGGCGTGATCACCACCTTGCCGGTGGACCGCCGGCTGCGCAGCAGCTCCAGCCCCTCGGCCGCCTGTTCCAGCGGCAGCACGTGGCTGACATGGGGCCGCAACCGCCCGTCTGCGTGCCAGGCCATCAGCTCCGCCAGGCTCGTCGTCAGCCGCTCCGGCGCAAAACCCAGATAGCCGCCCCAGTAGAAGCCGATCACCGTCAGGTTCTTGACCAGCAGCAGGTTGGCGGGAATCTGCGGCACCTCGCCGCTGGCAAAGCCGATGCTCAGGATCCGCCCGCCCGGCCGGGTCGCGCGCAGCGCGGCCATGAAATCCGCTCCGCCCACCGGGTCATAGACCACATCCGCCCCGCCCAGCGCCTTGACCTCGGCGCGCAGGTCGGCCGACCGGCCGTCGATCAGGTGCGCCGCCCCGGCCGCCTGCGCCACCGCCAGCTTCTCTGGCCCCCGCGCCACGGCAATCACACGCGCGCCCAGCTGCGCCCCGATCTCCACCGCCGTCAGCCCCACGCCCCCCGCGGCCCCCAGCACCAGCAGCGTCTCGCCCGCCGCCAGCCGCCCGGGCCCGGTCAGCGCCAGATGCGACGTGCCATAGGCGACCTGGAAGGCCGCGCCCGTGACATGGTCCATCCCCGCGGGCAGCGCCACGCAGCGCGCCGCCGGCACCACCGCCCGCTCCGCAAGCCCCCCCTTCCCCGGAAACCCGATCACCCGGTCGCCGACGGCAAAGTCGTCGACGCCTGCGCCCAGGGCAACCACTTCGCCCGAAACCTCCATCCCCGGGGTGAAGGGCGGCGGCGGCGTCTCCTGGTAGCTCCCCTTGATCATCAGCAGATCGGCAAAGTTCAGCCCGCAGGCCCGCACCGCCACCAGCAGCTCGCCCGGCCCCGCCACCGGCGCCTCGGCCTGCATCTCCAGCCGCGGCTCGGCCCCGAGCCCGTCGATCCTGATCGCCCGCATCGCCCCCTCCGGCTGCCCCCGCGGCCGGTCTAGCCCATGCCCCGGCCGCCCGCCAGCGGCCGCGGGGCGCGCATTGCATTTTGCACAGCGCAGCTCCGGAATCGTTGCAATTCGCCTCGCATTATGCAATACACCCTGTGGATGAAAACGTGATGAACCAAATCCCGCCACAGGTGTTAACCTTGGCTTAAGATGAACCTCAAACGTAGCAAGGCGCCGGGGGCTGCGGTGAAAAAAATTTCTGCCCGGGTGGCCATGTTGGCACGAAACTTGCTGTGTAGAGGGCACGGGAGACACCGACGCGCGAAAGATAAACAAAGCGTTCAGTTCAGAGAGAGATTGTCATGAAACATCCGGTCGACGTCCATGTGGGCAAACGTATCCGCCACCGCCGCTGGTTGCAGGGGATGACTCAACAACAACTGGCGGATGCGGTGGGGATCAAGTTCCAGCAGATCCAGAAGTACGAGACCGGGATGAATCGTGTCAGCGCCTCCCGCCTTTGGGACATCGCCAGCGCCCTCGACGTGGAGATCAGCTTCTTCTTCGAGGGGCTGGGCGAGGGCACGCAACGCCCCAGCGGCAGCGACATGCTCGCCGACAAGGAGGCGACCGAACTGCTGCGCGCCTATTACGCCATCCCCGAGACCCAGCGCCGGCGCCTGTTCGACCTCGCCCGCGTGCTCGGCGGCGCCGCCGCCTGAACGCTTGACCACGCCCCGGC
>SKMM01000183.1 GCA_007121055.1 Paracoccaceae bacterium
CGTCCGCCACGGCTCGCACGCCCGCGTCGGCCTGCGCTTTGCGCCCGGCGCCTGCCGCATCGTGGTGGAGGATGACGGCCCCGGCATCCCCGCCGCCCAGCGGGCCGAGGCGCTGTTGCCCTTCGCCCGCCTCGATGCGGCGCGCAACCGCGACCGCCAGCCCGGCGGCGGCGCGGGCGTGGGCCTCGGGCTTGCCATCGTCGCCGACGTCGTGCGCGGCCACGGCGGCCAACTCCTGCTCGACGACAGCCCCGACCTCGGCGGCCTGCGGGTGCAGATGGTGCTGCCCCGCTGAGGGGGCCTGACCTTCGGGCCGGCGGCGGGTTGGCCTCGCCGCTCCGACACGAAAAAAGCCGGGCGCGACCCACGCGCCCGGCATCGTTGACCGTCCTTTGGCGGATGTCAGTTCTTGGCCTTGTCCACCATGCGGCCGGCGGTGATCCAGGGCATCATGCCGCGCAGTTTCTCGCCGACCTGTTCGATCTGGTGGGCGTCGTTCAGCCGGCGCGTGGCCTTGAACATCGCCTGGCCGGAGTTGCATTCCTGCATCCAGTCGCGGGTGAAACGCCCGGTCTGGATGTCGCGCAGGACCTCCTTCATGCGGGCCTTGGTCTCGTCATAGGGCAGGATGCGGGGGCCGCTGACGTACTCGCCGTATTCCGCGGTGTTGGAGATCGAGTAGTTCATGTTCGCGATGCCGCCCTCGTAGATCAGGTCCACGATCAGCTTCACCTCGTGCAGGCACTCGAAATACGCCATCTCGGGCGCATATCCCGCCTCCACCAGCGTCTCGAAGCCCATGCGGATCAGTTCCACCAGGCCCCCGCAGAGCACCGCCTGCTCGCCGAACAGGTCGGTCTCGCACTCTTCCTTGAAGTTGGTCTCGATGATCCCCGAGCGCCCACCGCCGATGGCCGAGCAGTAGGAGAGGCCGAGTTCCAGCGCCTTTCCGGTGGCGTCGTTGTGCACGGCCACGAGGCAGGGCACGCCGCCGCCCTTGACATATTCGCCACGCACCGTGTGGCCGGGGCCCTTGGGCGCCATCATGATCACATCGACGCCGGGCTTCGGCTCGATCAGGCCGAAATGCACGTTCAGGCCGTGGGCAAACGCGATCGCCGCGCCGTCGCGCAGATGGTCGTGGACGTGCTTGCGATAGGTCTCGGCCTGCAGCTCGTCGGGCATGGTGAACATGATCAGGTCGCACCAGGCCGCGGCCTCGGCGATCCCCATCACCTGCAGCCCCTCGGCTTCGGCCTTTTTCGCCGACGGCGAGCCCTCGCGCAGCGCCACGACGACATTCTTCGCGCCCGAGTCGCGCAGGTTCAGCGCATGGGCATGGCCCTGGCTGCCATAGCCCAGGATCGCCACCTTGCGATCCTTGATAAGATTCACGTCGCAGTCGCGGTCGTAATAGACGCGCATGGGCCCCTCTCCCTTTCGTTCCGGCCGTAAGACCCGAGCCCTCTAGACCCTCGCCGGGGGGCTGTCCAGCGACCGCCGCCGCACGGATTTTGACAGGGGCCCCGTTCTCCGCGATACTTCCTCTTGGGAGTGAGACCTGCACACCGCGGAAGGGGGGAGCCGGCGGATGGGCAAACGCGTCCTGCTGATCGAGGACGAGGCCAACATCGCCACCGCCGTCGGCTTCCTGCTGGCGCGCGACGGCTGGGATGTGCGTACCCACGCCGACGGCGCCGACGCGCTGGAGGTGATCGCGGAGGCGCGCCCAAACCTGCTCATCCTCGACATGCTGCTGCCCGGCCGCTCGGGCCTCGACATCCTGCGCTGCCTGCGCGCACGGACCGCGACCCACGCCTTGCCGGTCCTGATGCTGACCGCCCGCGGGGCCGCCGCCGACCGTGCGCTGGCCGAGACCTCCGGGGTCACCGAGTTCATGGCCAAGCCCTTCTCCAACGCGCAGATGCTGGCCTCGGTCCGCGCTCTGGCGGCGCCATGAAACCCCCGCGTCAGCCGCTCTACCTCGCGCGCGAGAGCTACCGCCGCCGCCGGGCCATGGACGCGGCCCGCATCCTGCCCGTGCTTGGCATCTTCCTGGTCGCACTGCCGCGGCTCTGGGGCGCCGACGCGGGCCCGGGCGAGGAGACCGCGCGCGAGGGCATCTACCTCTTCACCGTCTGGGGCGGCCTGATCGTTGCCGCGGCCCTTCTCGGCAGGCTCCTCGCCCCGTCGATAGACCCTAGCCCCGACGACCCGCCGGGTCCGCAGGACTGATGGTCCCCTTTAACATCCTGCTGCTCGCCTGCCTCGGCTATGTGGCCTTCCTCTTCGCCATCGCCTTTGCCGTCGAACGCCAGGCCGAACGGCGGCGGATCGGCTGGCTCTCCTCGCCGCTGATCTACACGCTGTCGCTGTCGGTCTACTGTACCGCCTGGACCTTCTACGGCGCGGTGGGCTACGCGGCCCGCTCGGGACTGGAGTTCGTCACCATCTACCTGGGGCCCACGCTGATCTTCGTGGGCTGGTGGCTGGTGCTGCGCAAGCTGGTGCGCATCGGCAAGACCCAGCGCGTGACCTCCATCGCCGACATGATCTCGGCGCGCTACGGCAAGTCCAACACCATCGGCGTGATCGTCACCCTGCTCGCCGTCACCGCTACCACCCCCTATATCGCGCTCCAGCTGCAATCCATTGCCATCAGCTTTTCCGTTTTCGCCGCCGCTCCGGGCCCTGGCGTCGCCCCCCCCGATCTGCGCCAAACCGCGATGTGGGTGGCGGTGGGGCTTGCGGTCTTCACCATCCTGTTCGGGACCCGCAGGCTGGATGCCAAGGAGCAGCACCCCGGCGTCGTCATCGCCATCGCGGTGGAGGCCGTGGTCAAGCTCGTGGCGCTGCTGGCGGTGGGCGTCTTCGTCGTCTGGGGCGTCTCCGACGGGCCCTCTGCCATCTTCGCCCGCATCACCGCCCATGAAAGCCCCGACTGGGCCGTGCAGCCGGGCCGCTGGGTCGGACTGACCTTCCTCGCTGCGGTGGCCATCATCACCCTGCCGCGGATGTTCCAGGTTCTTGTGGTGGAAAACGCGGATGAACGTCACCTCGCCACCGCCTCCTGGGCCTTCCCGCTCTATCTCTTCCTCATCTCCATCTTCGTGATGCCCATCGCGGTGGTGGGCCTCGACGTGCTGCCCGCGGACCTCAACCCCGACCTGTTCGTGCTGCTCGTGCCGCTCTCGCTGGGTCAGGAGGGGTTGGCGATGCTTGCCTTCCTTGGCGGCTTCTCGGCAGCCACGTCGATGGTGATCGTGGCCTCCATCGCGCTGGCGACCATGGTGTCGAACCACATCATCATGCCGCTCTGGCTGCAGGCCCGTGGCGCCTCGGGGGATGTGCGGGGGCTGGTGCTGAACAGCCGCCGTGTCGCCATCGCCACCGTCATGGGCTTCGGTTATGTCTACTACCAGGTGACGGGCGGCGGCGCGGCGCTGGCGGCCATCGGCCTGATCGCCTTCGTCGGCATGGCCCAGGCGCTGCCTGCCCTTATGGGAGCACTGTTCTGGCGCGGCGCCAACCGCATCGGTGCCGGTGCGGGCCTGCTCACGGGCTTTGCAGTCTGGATGTACGCGCTGTTCCTGCCCAGCTTCGGCCCCGACGTGGTGATGTCCGCCACCCTCCTGTCCGACGGTCCCGCGGGCATCTCGTGGCTCCGCCCCCAGGCCCTGTTCGGCGTGGAGACCATGGATCCGTTGATGCATGCGCTGTTCTGGTCGCTGGCGCTCAACACGGCCGCCTTCGTCGCGGGCTCGCTTCTGGCCTTCCCCACGCCGCTCGAACGCGTCCAGGGCGCCCAATTCGTCAATGTCTTCGACATCCAAACCGGCGCCCGCGGCTGGTCGCGCAACGCAGCCGAAGCCGAGGACCTGCTGGCGATGGCCCAGCGCATTCTGGGCGAGGGCCAGGCCCAGGCCTTCTTCCAGGCCGAGGCCGCCGAGCAGGGCAAGGCCGGCTACCTGCCCGATACCACCCCCGATTTCCTGCAGCGCCTCGAACGGCGGCTGTCCGGATCGGTGGGCGCGGCCACGGCACACGCCATGATTGCACAGATCGTGGGCAGCAGCTTCGTTTCCGTCGAGGATCTGATGGCTGTGGCCAACGAAACCGCCCAGATCATGGAATACTCCAGCCAGCTCGAGGCCAAGTCCGAGGAACTCGCCCGGACCGCCCGGCAGCTGCGCGAGGCCAACGACATGCTCACCAAGCTCTCGGTCCAGAA
>SKMM01000158.1 GCA_007121055.1 Paracoccaceae bacterium
CCCTGCGCCGCCTTCGCCGCTGCACATCGCCCCGCCCCCCCGTCACGGCCCGCGCGGCGCCGGAGTCGCCAGCGGCGCCACGCCCGCAGGATAGACCCGTGCCAGAACCACCGGCGCCTCGCCCTCCGCCTCGCCGGGCGGGAAGAAATGCTCGAAGACCTCCCGCGGCAGCGCGACCTCGGCGGGCCGCACGAACAGCTCCGCCAGCAGGAAAGAGCCCGACCCGCACTGGTGCTCGGGCCGCCGCCCGTCCACCAGCACCACCCGCGGCTCGCGCCCCGGCCGGTGCAGCAGCAGGTACTTGTCGAACAGATCGTCGCCATGGCAGACGAAGCCACGCTCGATCCCGTGCCCGTCCGCCCCTGTCCGCACCACCGGCGGCACCTCCATCGGCACCAACTTCATCTCGAAATGCTGCCGCACGAAGGGCATGGAGGCGAGGATGAACCCCGCCCACACCTCGGCCACCAGCGGGTGGCGCGCGTCCAGATGCGTCAGCATGAACGCAAGGTAGTTGGGCTCGGCCCCCTCCAGCATGTCCGGCAGCCGGAACGGCCCGCGCCGCTGGTGCATCAGCGCCAGCAGCCGCCGCCCCGAGGCGCTGTCGGGCTCCAGCCGCTCGAACTGCGCAATCAGGTCGGGGTCGTCATGGCGAAAGATGCCATGGGCGCGGAGCACGCCCGCCACCTCGGGCGACAGCGGCCCGTCCAGCGCCGCGTCCAGCTGGCGCGCCAGCACCGGCTCTGAGGGCGGGGCGACCTTCACCTGCGGCAGCCAGCCCTGCCAGCTCAGCTCGAACTCCCGGTCGAAATCCAGAAGCATCCACACCAGCACCAGCGCAGCGGCCACCCCCAGCGCCGCCGTGGCGATGTATTTCAGCGCCGCAATGGTCTTGGCGCGGTCGGGCATCGCGCAGCCCTCCTCCGGGCGCCCTCCGGCCCCGCAGAAAAGGAGTGTCTCAAATGACCCCGCCCTGCGTCAAGCTGCCCGACTGCGGGCGCCGGCCTCAGCCCCGCGCCCAGGTCGGGTGGAAAAGGCCCGCCGGCGAGAGGGTGAAGATCTCGCAGCCCCCCGCCGTCACCCCCACCGCATGCTCGAACTGCGCCGAGAGCGACTTGTCCCGCGTCACCGCCGTCCACTCGTCGGCAAGGATCTTGGTCTCGGGCCTCCCGAGGTTCACCATCGGCTCGATGGTGAAGAACATGCCTTCCTCCAGCACCGGCCCCGACCCCGCGCGCCCGTAATGCAGCACGTTGGGCGGTGCGTGGAACACCCGCCCGAGCCCATGGCCGCAGAAATCGCGCACCACGCTCATCCGCTGGCTCTCCACATGGCGCTGGATCGCCGCGCCGATGTCGCCGAAGGTGTTGCCCGGCCGCACCGCGGCGATCCCCTCCATCAACGCGTCATGGGTCACGTCGATCAGCCGCTCGGCCTTGCGCGACGGCCGGCCCGCCACGAACATCCGGCTGGTGTCGCCAAACCAGCCCTCGACGATCACAGTCACGTCGATGTTCAGGATATCCCCATCCTTCAAGGCCTTCGGCCCGGGGATCCCGTGGCAGACCACATGATTGACGCTGATGCACGAGGCATGCTGATAGCCGCGATACCCGATCGTGGCCGATTCCGCCCCGGCATCCGCGATCATCCGCTCGATCTCGCGATCCAGCGCGTCTGTGGTCACCCCCGGCACCACCTGCGACGTGATCGCGTCGAGGATCTCCGCCGCCAGCCGGCCGGCGCGGTGCATGCCCTCGAAATCGGCGGGCTCATGGATGCGGATGCCGTCGCGCGTGACGCGACCGCGGGCACTGTCCTCCAAGGCGATCTCCGGTCGTTTCATCGCCCCTCAGATAGTCGAGGCCGGGGGCGATGCAAAGCCGCTTCCCGGTGCCGGCGGGCGCAGCGCCGGCGTCTCGACCGGGATTTGATCACCCAGGGCAATCCCACGGGGCGAGATCACTGTCCCCACCGCCAGAAACTCCACCCCCGCCGCCGCCGCGGCCACGGCCGCGCGGGCATACCCGGGGTCCAGATCGGCCGCGAGCCGCATCCGCGCGCAATCGGTGCGCTGCACGAGATAGACCAGCACCGCCCGATCCCCCCGCGCCGCCACCTCGGCCAGCTCCGCCAGATGCTTCGCCCCCCGTGCGGTCACGCAGTCGGGGAACTCCGCCCAGTCCCCCTCGCGCCGCAGATGCACGTTCTTGACCTCGACGAAGGCCCGGCCCGCGGGCCCCTCCAGCAGGAAATCCACCCGGCTGCGGGTGCCGTAGGCGACCTCGGCGCGCACGCGGTCATAGCCCGCCAGCGCCGCGATCCGCCCCGCCCGCAATGCCTCGCCCACCACCCGGTTGGGCAGGCTGGCGTCAATTCCGGCCCAATGCCCAGCCCCCAGCTCCACCAGCCGCCAGGCGAAGGGCAGCTTGCGCCCCCGCCCCGCCACCGGCTCCACCCAGCAACGCAGCCCCGGCGCCGCCAGCCCCATCATCGAGCCCGAATTCGGGCAATGCGCGGTGATGTCCGTGCCGTCCTCCAGCACCATGTCGGCCAGAAACCGCTTGTAGCGGCGCACCAGCCGCGCGGGCCGAAGGGGCGAGGCGAACTCCATCCCCCTCCGCCTAGGCCCCCCGGCGCCCCCGCACAACCCGTCCGGTGCACAACCGCATCCCGCAGCCATTGACGCCGCCCACGCGTTAAGGAAGGATCGGCCCCATGGTCCAGACCGGCACCGCCACCTACGCCTACGCCCGCGCGCCCGATCAGGACGCGGCCCACCCCGTACACCACCCCGTGCTGGTGGCGGGCGCGGGGCTGACGGGCCTCGTCGCCGCCCTCGACCTGGCCCAGCGGGGCGTGCCCGTGGTGGTGCTCGACGCGGGCGAGGCGGTCAGCGCCGGCAGCCGCGCCATGTGCTTTGCGCGCCGCACCCTCGACATCCTCGGCCGGCTGGGCTGCGCCGAGGCCGCCATCGCCGCCGGCATCCCCTGGCACGCAGGCCAGGTCTATCGCGGCACCACCCGCATCTGCGCCGTCGAACACGCCCCCGAAATCGATCAGCGCCACCCCGCCTTCCTCAACCTGCCCCAGGCCCAGCTCGAGGCGATCCTCGTCGCCCGCCTGCGCGACCTGCAGGCCGAAGGAGCGCCCATCGACCTGCGCGGCGCCAACCGCATCGGCGCAGTGGGCGCCCATGACGACCATGTCCGGCTCGAAGTCGAAACCCCCGAGGGCCCCTATTCCCTCCACGCCGACTGGCTGGTGGCCTGCGACGGCGCGGGCTCGCCGGTGCGCCGGATGATGGGGCTCGCCTGCCCCGGCCGCGGCTACGAGGACGCCTTCCTCATCGCCGATGTCGCCATGGACAGCGACATGCCGCCCGAGCGGCAGTTCTGGTTCGACCCACCCTTCAACCCCGGCCGCTCGGCGCTGCTGCACAAGCAGCCCGGCGATCTGTGGCGCATCGACCTGCAGATCGGCGCCGATGCGGACGCGGAGCAGGAGCTTTCGCCCGACCACGTCCTGCCCCGCCTGCGCGCCATGCTCGGCGCCCAGACCCGTTTCACCGTCGAATCGACCGCCATCTACCGCTTCCACTGCCGCCGGATGGAACGCTTCGTCCACGGCCGGGTGGTGTTCGCCGGCGACGCTGCCCACCAGGTCTCGCCCTTCGGCGCCCGCGGCGCCAACAGCGGCATGCAGGACGCCGACAACCTCGGCTGGAAACTCGCCGCGATCTTCCACGGCGCCGACCCGGGGCTGATCGAGAGCTACAACTGGGAACGCGGCCTCGCGGCCGAGGAAAACATCCTCGCGGCCGCCCGCGCCAGCGACTTCATCACGCCCCGCTCGGCCGCCAGCCGCGCCCTGCGCGACGCCGTGCTGGCCCTGGCCGAGCGCCACGGCTTCGCACAGGAGATGGTGAACACCGGCCGCATGGTCGAGCCCTGCATCTACGACGACGGCCCGCTCAACGGCCCCGACGAAGGCGCCCTGCCGACGCTCACCCGCCCCGGTGCGCCTGCGGCCGAGGCGCCCTGCGACGGCGGCTGGCTCCTCGACCGGCTGCCCCAGGGCTTTTCGCTGCTCGCCATCGACAGCGAGCCCCCCGAGGCCGGCCTGCCCACCCTGCAACTGACCGCCCGGGGCAACCCCGCCCTCGGCCGCCGCTGGCTCGGCGACGCGCCGGGGATGCTCGCCCTGATCCGCCCCGACGGCCACGA
>SKMM01000244.1 GCA_007121055.1 Paracoccaceae bacterium
AGGCCGACCGCGACATCGACGCCATGGAGGACGACATCAACGCCGCCGTGGTGCGCACCATCGCGCTGCGCCAGCCGGCGGCGGGGGATCTGCGCTCGGTCGTCACCGTCATGAAGATGGCGGGCGACCTGGAGCGGCTGGGCGACTACGCCAAGAACATGGCCAAGCGCGTGCCGGTGCTGGCGCGTGCGCAGGGCGTGGACGGGGCAGGGGCCGCGCTGCGGCGTCAGTCCAAGCTGGTGAAGCTGATGCTGAAGGACGCGCTGGATGCCTTTGCGCGCGGCGACGTGGACCAGGCCCGCGACGTCATCGCCCGCGACGTGGAGGTCGACCAGATGACCAACGCGCTCTTCCGCGAGTTCCTGACCCACATGATGGAGGACCCGCGCGCGATCACGCCGTGTCTGCATTTCCTGTTCATTTCCAAGAACCTGGAACGCATGGGTGATCATGTGACCGAGATCTGCGAGCAGGTGATCTATCTGGAGACCGGCGCGCGCCCCGACACGCGGCCCAAGGGGGACATCACCTCGCAGATGACCGCCGAGCCGGGGCCGGGAGAGTAAGCGATGGCGCAGGCCCCCCTGGTTCTGGTCGTCGATGACGAACCGGCGCAGCGCGCCATGCTGTCCTACAACATTGAGGCCCAGGGGTACCGCGCGCTGACCGCCGGCGACGGCGAGGAGGCGCTGGTGCTGGCCGACGAGCAGCGCCCCGACGTCATCCTGCTCGACTGGATGCTGCCGCGGCTCTCGGGCATCGAGGTCTGCCGCCAGCTCAAGGCCCGCGCGCAGACCCGCGAGATCCCGGTCATCATGGTCTCGGCCCGCAGCGAGGAGGACGACCGCGTCCGCGGCCTCGACACCGGCGCCGACGACTACATCACCAAGCCTTACTCGGTGAACGAGCTGATGGCGCGCATCAAGGCCAACCTGCGCCGCACCCGGCCCACGGCCACCGGCGCGGTGCTGGAGGTGGGCGACCTGCGCCTTGATGCCGAGGCCCACAAGGTCTTCCGCTCGGGCCTGGAGCTGCACCTCGGGCCCACCGAGTTCCGGCTCCTGTCGACCTTCATGGAGCGCCCGGGCCGGGTCTGGAGCCGCGAACAGCTCCTCGACCGGGTCTGGGGGCGCGACATCTATGTCGACGCGCGCACCGTCGACGTCCACATCGGTCGGCTCCGCAAGGCCCTGATGTGCAAGGGGGGCGACAACCCGATCCGCACCGTCCGGGGCGCTGGCTACGCCCTGGGCTGAGGCCGCAGGGGGTTATCGATAACGCCGATAATCGGTATTATGTAAGGTAAGCCCAGGACGGGTTCCCATCGGGCACGGCTTCTGGCAAGACCGCGACAACCCAAGCCCGAGGCCCCCATGTCCTTCGACCGCACCCTCCGCATCGCCCCCTCGATCCTCGCCGCCGACTTCGCCGCCTTCGGCGCCGAGTGCCGCGCGGTCGAGGATGCCGGCGCCGACTGGATCCATGTCGACGTCATGGATGGCCATTTCGTGCCGAACCTCACCTTCGGGCCCCAGATGGTTGCCGCGCTGCGCCCCCATGTCCGCGGCACCATGGACGTCCACCTGATGATCGCACCCGTCGACCCCTATATCGACGCCTTCGCAAAGGCCGGCGCCGACATCATCACCGCCCATCTCGAGGCCGGCCCCCACATCCACCGCGCCCTGCAAGCCATTCGCGCCACGGGAAAAAGATCCGGCCTCGCCATCAACCCCGGCACGCCCATCGACGCGGTGCCGGAGCTTCTGGACCTCACCGACCTGATCTGCGTGATGACCGTGAACCCGGGCTTCGGCGGCCAGAGCTTCATCGCCTCGCAACTCGACAAGATCGCTCGGCTGCGCTCCATGATCGGCCCGCGCCCGATCCATCTGGAGGTCGACGGCGGCGTGACCCCCGACACCGCCCCGAAGGTCGCCGCCGCCGGCGCCGATGTGCTTGTGGCCGGCTCGGCGGTGTTCCGCGGCGGCCCGGAATCCTACGCCGGCAACATCCGCGCCATCCGCGACGCAGCCGCCCGCGCCACCGCACAGATGGCCTGAGAAAACCCGCCCAACAAACTGATCTGGGAGGAGAAAATGTCCGCAACCTCGCCTGTCTGCGACTTCGGCTGGCAAGCCCCCGAATTCGACCTGCCCGCCACCGACGGCCGGCGCTACAGCCTCTCCGACATCTCCGGCCCCAACGGCACGCTGGTGATGTTCATCTGCAACCACTGCCCCTATGTCCTCGGCGCCCTCGACCGTATCCTGCGCGACGCGCGCGACCTTCAGGCCATGGGCATCGGCGTCGCCGCCATCTGCTCCAACGACCCGGTGCAGTACCCCGCCGACAGCTTCGACAACATGAAGAAGCTCGCGCAAGAGCATGAATTCCCGTTTCCCTACCTGCACGACGAAAGCCAGGACACGGCCCGCGCCTGGGAGGCGGCCTGCACGCCCGACTTCTTCGGACTGTCTGCTAAGGGTCTGCTCCAGTATCGTGGCCGTCTGGACTCCGCTGGTGCGCGCCCAGCCACCCGGGACACGCGCCGCGAGCTTCTCGAGGCCATGCGGCTGATCGCCGAGACCGGCGAAGGCCCGCGCGAGCAGACGCCGTCGATGGGCTGCTCCATCAAGTGGAAGGCCGCGTGAGGGCCGCGCTCTTCGACCTCGACGGGACGCTCGTGCATTCCGCCCCCGACATCCAGGCCGCCGCAAACTCCGTCCTCGCCGCCGAGGGGCTTGCACCGCTGAGCCTCGCCGAGGCCACCTCCTTCATCGGCGGCGGCGCGGCCATCTTCGTCGAGCGCATGGCCGCCGCCCGCCTTCCCGCGGCAGACCCCGCCCGCACCCGCGCGATGCTTGCGGCCTTCCTCGACATCTACGAGGGCGCGGTGGGCAGGACGCAGCCCTATCCGGGCGCGGTGGCGGCGCTGGAGGCGCTGTCGCGCAGCGGCTGGGCGCTGGGCCTCGTGACCAACAAGCCCGAGGGTCCGGCCCGGGCCTTGCTGACCCACCTCGACCTGATGCGCTTCTTTCCCGTGATCGTCGGCGGCGACAGCCTGCCGCAGCGCAAGCCCGATCCCGCGCCGCTGCGCCACGCCATCGCGTCCCTCGGCGCAGGCGCCCCCGTCTTCGTCGGCGACAGCGAGATCGACGCGGCCACCGCCCAGGCCGCCGGCGTGCCCTTCGCGCTCTTCACTGAAGGCTACCGCCATTCTCCGCCCGAGGCGCTGCCGCATGCCTTCGCCTTTTCCGAGTTCAGCGCCCTGACTGGCTGGCTGACCCGCTGATCGATACATTCAAGGCTTGCAATATATTCAGGGATGCGCATATAAGGCGCGAAGCACAGCCCGAGGAGGATCCCATGCGCGCCGATGTTACCGCCTTCTTCGACGAGGCCACCTTCACCGTTTCCTATGTGGTGAAGGACCCCGACAGTTCCGCCTGCGCCATCGTCGATTCGGTCCTCGATTTCGACTACGCCTCGGGGCGCACGGACACGCGGTCGGCAGATGCGATCGTGGCCCATGTGCGCGAGCACGGGCTGGAGGTGGCCTGGATTCTGGAAACCCATGTGCATGCCGACCACCTGAGCGCGGCCCCCTACCTGCAGGAACGCCTTGGCGGCAAGATCGGCATCGGCGAGAACATCCGCGTGGTGCAGGACACCTTCGGCAAGGTCTTCAACGAGGGCACCGAGTTCCAGCGCGACGGCAGCCAGTTCGACAAGCTGTTCAAGGAGGGCGATACCTTCGAGGTGGGCGCGCTGAAGGGCGCGGTTTTGCACACGCCGGGCCACACGCCGGCCTGCCTGACCTATGTGATCGGCGAGGCGGCCTTCGTGGGCGACACGCTGTTCATGCCCGATTTCGGCACGGCGCGCTGCGACTTCCCCGGCGGCTCGGCCGAGGATCTCTACGCGTCGATCCAGAAGATTCTCGCCCTGCCCGACGAGACGCGGATCTTCGTGGGCCATGATTACAAGGCCCCAGGGCGGGACGAGTACGCCTGGGAGACGACCGTGGGCGAGCAGAAGCGGTTCAACATCCACGTCGGCGCGGGAAAGCCCGCGGAGGAGTTCGTGCGCATGCGCACCGAGCGCGACGCGACGCTGGCCATGCCGCGGCTGATCATCCCCTCGCTGCAGGTGAACATGCGCGCAGGCCAGATGCC
>SKMM01000334.1 GCA_007121055.1 Paracoccaceae bacterium
GGACGGGTGGGTGGGAGCCCGGCGACCGGGGCGCGCTCGGACTGCGGCCCCGCCCGGGCCTGGGCTCAGCCGCCCGAGGAGGTCGCCAGCCGGATGTGGCTGCCGTCGCCGCTGCTGCGGGCCGGCCGGCCCGGCCCGGAATGCTCGTCGATGAAGTCGAGCACCAGCGGCCGGATGTTGTCGCGCCAGGACCGGCCGGCGAAGATACCGTAATGCCCCGCGCCGGGCTCCACATGGTGAGCCTTCTTCGACTCCGGCAGGCTGGTCAGTAGCCCCAGCGCCGCCGCGCATTGCCCCGGCGCCGAGATGTCGTCCTTCGACCCCTCCACGATCTTCACCGCGCAATCGGTGATCGTGGCGAAATCCACCTTGTGACCGGCAACCTTGAAGGCATTCCGCGCGATCTCGCGGCTTTTGAAGATGCGCAGCACTGTCGACATGTAGAACTCCGCCGTCATGTCCATCACCGACAGGTATTCGTCATAGAACCGGTTGTGCTTGTCGCGCTCGCTCGCCTCGCCCTTGGCCTCGGCAGTGATCTTGTCGGCAAAGGCCTGGCTGTGGCGGTCGAGGTTCATCGAGATGAAGGACGCCAGCTGCGCCAGCCCCGGATACACCATCCGCCCCGCGCCGCGGTACTTGAAGCCCACCCGCTGCAGCGCGAGGTGCTCGAGCTGCCCCATGGTCACCCGCGCACCGAAATCGGTCACCTCCGTTGGGTTGGCGTCCGGGTCCACCGGACCGCCGATCAGCGTCAGCGTGCGCGGCTGCGCCTCCGGCTCCAACTCGGCCAGATAGGCGGTCGCGGCCAGCGCCAGGGGCACCGGCTGGCACACCGCCACCACATTGGTCTCGGGCCCCAGATGCCGGATGAAGTCCATCAGGTAGAGGGTGTAATCCTCGATGTCGAACTTCCCCTCGGACACGGGAATGTCGCGCGCATTGTGCCAGTCGGTGATCCACACCTCCGCATCCGGCAGCAGCGACGCCACGGTGGATCGCAGCAGCGTGGAATAATGCCCCGACATCGGCGCACACAGCAGGATCCGCCGCGGCTTCTCGGGTCGGCCGCGGACGTTGAACCGCACCAGATCCCCGAAGGGCCGCGCCACCTCGATCGTGCGCTCCACCAGATGGTCGCGTCCGTCCTCGGCCACCACGGTGCGGATGCCCCAGTCGGGCTTGATCACCATCCGCGCAAAGGAGCGCTCGGTCACCCGCCCCCAGGCCGACATCACCTTGAACATCGGATGCGGTACCAGCCCCCAACACGGATAGGACGCCATGGCGCGCGCCGAGGCGCCCATCCACTCGTTGGTGTTGCGGAGCGTCTCCATCATGTCGTAGGTGAACATGTAACGCATTCTTGGTCCTCTCCGGGGGGTTGCCCCGTTGTTCGATGTGGCGCCGCTCCCCCCCGGGCCCGGGTGCCGCTATGCTGCACGGCAGCACGATAGGGGGGAACGATCAACATGACAACTGAGCAACATGTCGAAAGCGGCAATCTCGAACGTTTGAACGAGAACCTCGAACGGATCGAGGAACTCTCGCAACGGCTGGTGACCGCGCTGGGCCGCAAACAGCCCCTCCGCCCCGCCCTCCAGGCCCCCGACAACGACCTCTTCATGAAGGCCGCCACCGCCTACATGGCGGAAATGATGCAGAATCCCTCCAAGATCCTGGAGCAGCAGGTCAGCTACTGGGGCAAGGCGCTGCGCCATTACGTCGAGGCGCAGGAGGCGCTGCGCACCGGCAAGCTCATCGCCCCCGAGGACCACACCCCCGCGGACAAGCGGTTTTCGAACCCGCTGTGGCAGACCCACCCCTATTTCAACTTCATCAAGCAGCAATACATGCTGTCCTCCGAGGCGATGACCCGCGCCATCGACGGGCTCGACCACCTCGACGCGCGCGACAAACGCCGGGTGGAATACTTCAGCCGCCAGATCATCGACATGTTCGCCCCCACCAATTTCCTCGGCACCAATCCCGAGGCGCTGTCCAAGGCGGTGGAAACCGACGGCGAAAGCCTCGTGCGCGGGCTCGAAAACCTCGTGCGGGACATCGAGGCCAATGACGGCGAACTTCTCGTCTCGCTCGCCGACCGCGAGGCCTTCAAGGTGGGCGAGAACCTCGGCACCGCCCCCGGCGCGGTCGTCTACCGCAACCGCATGTTCGAACTGATCCAGTACGCCCCCACCACCGAAAAGGTGCACGCGACGCCGCTGATCATCTTCCCGCCCTGGATCAACAAGTTCTACATCCTCGACCTCAAGCCGCAGAACAGCCTGATCCGCTGGATCGTCGACCAGGGCTACACCCTTTTCGTCGTCTCCTGGGTCAACCCCGACGCCAGCTTCGCCGATGTCGGCATGGATACCTATGTCGAGGAAGGCTATCTCGAAGCCATCCGCGTCGCGAAGGACATCACCGGCGAGGCCAAGGTCAACGCCATCGGCTACTGCATCGCCGGCACCACGCTGGGCCTGACGCTCGCGCTCATGCACAAGCGCAAGGACACCTCGGTCCGCTCAGCCACCTTCTTCACCACGCTGACCGATTTCTCCGACCAGGGCGAGGTCGGCGTGTTCCTCGACGACGATTTCGTCGACGGCATCGAACGCGAGGTCGCCGACAAGGGCTTCCTGCATTCCTTCTTCATGTCGCGCACGTTTTCCTTCCTGCGCTCCAACGACCTCGTCTACGGCCCGGCGATCCGCAGCTACATGATGGGCGAGTCCCCCCCCGCCTTCGACCTGCTCTACTGGAACGGCGACTCAACCAACCTGCCCGCGCGCATGACCGTCGAATACCTCCGCGGCCTGTGCCAGCAGGACCGCTTCGCCCGCGGCGAGTTCGAGATCTGCGGCGAGACCCTGTCCACGAAGGACATCAAGCTGCCCCTCTGCGCCATCGCCTGCGAGACCGACCACATCGCCGCCTGGCGGTCGTCCTTCCGCGGCATCGCCGGCATGGGCAGCCGCGACCGCACCTTCATCCTGGCCGAATCCGGCCACATCGCCGGCATCGTCAACCCGCCCGCCAAGAAGAAATACGGCCACTTCACCTCCGAGGCGACGCTGGAGGACCCCGACAGCTGGCGCAAGGGCGCCACCCGCCACGAGGGTTCCTGGTGGCCCCGCTGGGAGGAATGGCTGCGCCGCCGCTCCGGCAAGATGATCCCCGCCCGCCAACCCGGCAGCGACACCTACCCCCCCCTCTGCCCCGCGCCCGGCACCTATGTCGTGCGCGCGCCGGAGGTCTGACGCCCGCACGCCAACGGCCGCGCGACAGCGGCCCCGCGCGCGCCCGGAATGCTCCGGGTGGGGGCCGCTGGTGCCGCAGGGCGGAACCTTGCTGGCGGTCGCATACTCCGCCGAAAAACCGTCGCCGTAACGGCATCATGGCCATGGGGGCGAACAGCGCCCCCGCCCTGCCGCCCTCGACCGCGCCCTACACGGGCAGCCGGGGTTATTTCTTGATCCCGTAGGTCACGCAGCTGGTGAAGGTGACGGTTGCATCGCGGGGTATCTCTCCGACCTTCTTGAGATACCGCTCCGCCAGTGCCTGCTGGTCGCTTTGCTTGTTCGGATGGCTCTTCGTGGTCGTCATTACGTCACTGCCCTTGGAGCCTTGCCGGAAGTCGAAAGCCGTCGGCGTGTCGTTTTCGGGCGTCGTATATGTGCCGCTGGCCGACCTCAGGCACACGTCGGTCTGCTGGAGCTGGAGCACCCCGGCCGCCGCCTTCCTCTGCAGGCCGGAGCTGTGTCCTGCCCCCACAGTCGCTGCCGCCCGCATCCGGGATGGACCTGCACCCGTCTCCGCGCGGGCCCCCATCCTGTCGGCCTCGGCCTCGAGACTGGGGTCGTCGTTCACCATCGCGCCGTTGACCTCGGCGGTCGGACGCACCCGGCCCTGGGCCTGCTGGACAACATGCCACGCCTCGTGCGGCAGGTGCCTTTCCTGTCCGGGTGCGAGGTGGATTTCACGTCCATGGGCGAACGCTTGCGCGCCAACCCGGGCCGGTGCCTGCGAGTCGCGATGAACCTTCACCCCCGCCATCGACACACCCGAGAGCCCTTCGATCCCTGCGCGGAGTTGTCTGGGCAAACCGCCAGCCGCCTCCCGCGCACGCCGTGTGCCATCCGCCGTCGCCAGCGCGCCC
>SKMM01000348.1 GCA_007121055.1 Paracoccaceae bacterium
CGCCGGGCTCGCCCCGGTCGGAGGCCCGGGTGGCGGCCGAGGCGGAGTGGCGGCGGGTCTGCGCCGCGGCGGGGGTGCCGCTGACGGTGTTCCGGCTGGCGGGGATCTACGGGCCCGGCCGCAGCCCGTTCGGCCGGCTGCGCGACGGGACCGCCCGCGCCATCGTCAAGCCCGGTCAGGTGTTCTCGCGCATCCATGTGGACGACATCGCGCAGGCGGTTGCGGCGGCGATGGCGCGGCCGGGGACGGTGGATCTCGTGAACCTCGCCGACGATCTGCCGGCGCCCCCCGAGGAGGTGCTGTGGCACGCGGCCGACCTGGCCGGGCTGCCGCGCCCGCCGGCGATCGACTGGGAGGCGGCGGAGCTGAGCCCCATGGCGCGCAGCTTCTACGCCGAATCGCGCCGCGTGCGGAACGCGCGGCTGACATCGGTTCTGGACGTGCGGTTGAAGCACCCGGACTACCGCAGCGGCCTTGCCGCGACGCTGGTCGAGGAGGGCCGCGGCGGCGCCTGATGGCGTGTCGCGTCTGGCCGTGCGGCGCAGGCGGGTCGGCTCCGGTTCGTCGGCCCTCGGCCGGCCCCGAAGGCGAAAGGCTGCGGTCATGCCGACGGCGCGGCGGGCAAGATGATCTCGGTGCCTGCGGCGTCCTTCCGGACGGCGGCTGATGGATCACGGAGAGGTCTGGCGTCGGGGCCACTGATCGTGCCGTCCGGACCGCGCGGCAGGCATGGGCCTTGGGCGCGCAGTCGATTCGCTCGGACCCTGCTGCGTCGTCGGGCCACGGCGGCCTTCGCCCGAACCATGCGCGGACGCGGCCGGTCGGGATATGGGGCGCCGGATTACCCCGCTCGCGCGCGCGCGTCAGGCGGCCTGAAGCTCGCGGACCACGGCGCCGTAGCCGCCGGTGTCAAGGAAGGCGGCCTCGGCCCGGGTGCTGTCGCGGCCCAGCGCGGCATTACGGTGGGGGAAGCGGCCGAAGCGGCGGATGACCTCGCGGTGGGCGCGGGCGTGGAGCAGGTTGTCGGCGCCGGTGTCCGGCATGCGGGTGATCATCAGGCGCACACAGCGGTCCTGGTCCGGCTGACTTTCGGAATGCATGAGCGGCAGGTAGAAGAACTGCCGCACCGGTTCGGGCAGGCGCATGTCCCAGCGCCGCCAGATCATCTTGATCGCGGCGTGCAGGGCGTGGGGGTCGGTGGCGAACGCGCGCGCGTCGTCGCGGAACATGTTGCGCGGGAACTGGTCCGTGAGCAGGATGTAGGCGAGCGCTCCCTTGGGACTGGCGAGCCAGTGTTCCAGCCTGCCGTCCTTTGCGCGTTTCCACAGATCGGCCCAGCGGTCGCGTATGGCGGCGTCGGTTTCGGGGTCGACACTGTACCAGCCCTCGGGCCCGACCTCGTCGATCCAGAAGGTCAGGATATCATGGGCGGCCTCGTCGGCCGTGTCCGCATCGCGGCCGGCACCGATGGCCGGTGGCCGGGGGGCGGCGGGGATGGTTTCGGTGGCGGTCATCGGTCGTCTCCTCCTGTGGGACAAGCGTGGCAAAGGCGCATCGCCCTGTCCAGTGTGCATCGTGTTGCACCGATCCTGCCGGCATATCCCTGCCGGAGCGTTGCCAGCCGGTCGCAGCCGGGCCGCGCGCTGCCCGGGCTGCGGCGGTCCGGCACAGCAACCTGGCGCGGCACTCAGGCGGGGGCCTCGGCGTCCTCCATCCCGGTCTCGGCGGCGGCGCCGGCGGCCACCGCCGACACGGCCGGGGTGACGGCAGTGAACGGGGCGGTCGCCTCGGGTGCCGGCGCAGGGCGCCGGGTCATGCGCCAGGCGGCATAGGCCGACACCATGCCGGTCAGCACCGCGATCTGGAGGAAGAACCCTTCGGGCCCGATCCACTCCATCAGCCAGCCGGCGATGATTGGCCCCGAGATCGCGCCCAGCCCGTTGATGAACAAAAGCCCCCCGGAGGCTGCGGCCATGTCCTCGCGTTCGAGAAAGTCGCCGGTGTGGGCGAGCAGGAGCGCATAGAGCGGATTGGAGATGCCGCCGATCAGGAAGCCCACGGTCAGAAGCCCCGCCAGCCCGAAGCCGTTGAGCGTCCCCGCCAAGGCCACGGCCGCGCAGACCGCCGCGGAGATGCCGATCAGCTTGCGCCGGTCCATCCGGTCCGACAGCCACCCCAGCGGGTATTGCAGCACCATGCCCCCGCCGAAAATCGCCGCCACAAAGAGCGAGATTTCGAACACGCTGAGCCCCGCCAGCGTGCCCCAGACCGAGGCCATGCCGAAGAAGGCCGCGAACACGCCCCCCATCAGGAGCATGCCCACGGTCCCGAGGGGGGAGACGTGGTACAGCTCCCGCAGGCTCATGGATTTGGTGGTGTCGAAGACGGGCGTGGGGGCGACCGACAGCAGGATCGGCGCGAAGGCGAGCGACACCAGCACGGACGGAATGACGAACAGCAGGAACCCCGCGGGGTCGGCGAGGTTCATCAGCGCCTGCGCCGCGATGATCCCCAGCATCTGCACGATCATGTAGAGCGACAGCGCCTTGCCCCGGTTCTCGTTGGTGGCGGCGTTGTTGAGCCAGCTTTCGGCGGTGACGTAGACGCCCGAGAAACAGAACCCGATGACCACCCGCATCAGCGTCCAGGCGATCCAGTCCGGGATCACGGCATAGAGCAGCAGCACCGCCGAGATGAGCGAGCCCAGCGCCGCGAAGACGCGCACATGCCCGACCCGCCGGATCAGTTCGGGCGCCAGCCGCGAGCCCCCGAGGAAGCCCACGAAATACGCCGACATCACCAGCGACATCTCGAAGGTGGAGAACCCCTCGATGGCCCCGCGCACGCCCAGCAGCGTGCCCTGCACCCCGTTGCCCACCATCAGAAGGCCCATGCCGAGCAGAAGCGCCCAGGTGGAACCCAGAACCTGTATCATCGTATCCCCGTTTCGTCGTCTGAGGGGTGTATGGCAGGGAACGGCCCTGCGATCCGGTCGGTTTGCGACCTCCGGCTGGCCTGGTCGCGGCGCGGGGCCCTCAGCCGGGCCGGCGCGGCGCTGCAGGGATCAGCAGCGAGGCATCGCCGTAGGAGAAAAAGCGGTATCCGTGGGCCACGGCATGGGTATAGGCCTCGAGGATCCTGTCGCGCCCCATCAGCGCCGCCACCAGCATCATCAGGGTCGAGCGCGGCAGGTGGAAATTGGTCATCAGCGCGTCGATTCCCCGGAACGCGTAGCCCGGATAGATGAAAATATCCGTAGCGCCCTGCCACGGCGCGAACCGGCCCTGCGGGTCGGCGGCGGTCTCCAGCAGCCGCAGGGCGGTGGTGCCCACGGCGATGATGCGGTGTCCTGCGGCGCGGGTGGCGTTGAGCTGGTCCGCGGCCTCGGCCGTCAGGTGGCCGCGCTCGGCGTGCATGCGGTGGGTGGTGACATCCTCGACCTTGATCGGCAGGAAGGTGCCGGCGCCGACATGGAGGGTGACCGTGGTGGTGGCAATGCCGCGGGCGGCGAGCGCCTCCATCAGCGGGGCGTCGAAGTGAAGCGCGGCGGTGGGGGCAGCGACGGCGCCGGCCTGGCGGGCGAAGATGGTCTGGTAATCCTGGTCGTCCCGGGCGTCGGGGGCGCGCTGGGCGGCGATGTAGGGCGGCAGGGGCATGGCGCCGGCGTCGGCGAGGGCATCTTCGAAGGCCTTTCCGTCGCAGTCGAAGGCGAGGTCCACGCGATCCGGGTGCCGGGCGGCGACCTGCGCCGTCAGGCCCTTCGCGAACTCCAGCCGGTCGCCGGGTGCGAGCTTCTTCAGGGGCTTGGCCAGGGCTTGCCAGTGGCCGCCCGTGCCGGGCTCCATCAGCGTGACCTCGACGGCCGCGCCAGGGGCGCCGGGGCGCGTGCGGGTGCCGGTCAGGCGCGCGGGGATCACCCGGGTGTCGTTGAACACCAGCCGGTCGCCGGGGCGCAGGATGTCCGGCAGGTCCCGCACATGGGCGTCGCGCAGGCCCTCCGAGACCACCAGCAGGCGCGCCGCACTGCGCGGCCGCACCGGGCGCAGCGCGATCCGCCCCTCGGGCAGGTCGAAATCGAAATCCTCGAGCCGCATCGTGCCGAACCTCAAGCGCAGGAGCGCGCCAGATGCGCGCGCCCCG
>SKMM01000010.1 GCA_007121055.1 Paracoccaceae bacterium
ATTCGAGAGTGTCAAAAATCATTTCTGAAATTGAGGGAAGGCACTAAGGTTTGGGTATCTATGGGGATTTCAAAGAGCTCATTCAGCTGCTGGAGAGCGTCAAGCAACTAAAGGTCAATACAGAAAAATTGGCCAATTTGGTAAATGAAATTGACAAACGTGTGGTGGCTTTGGAGAAGGGCGAAGAAGTTGTAATTGAAAAAGCGAAAAGCGCTGCCGCGACTTCGGCATCGGTAGCCGCAGGCAAGATGGCAGAGAATATTCTAGAGCGAGTGTATCGCCTCGAAGGCGCAATAGCTCGTGGTGAAGAGCCGCCCGCGATTGGAAAAGACTAGCAGCGGTGTTTCAGGTGCGGCATTCCGCACAAGTATAACAGATTATGATAGATTCGCGAAAGCTTTTCGGACGCGGTGCCTGTGGTATTCGCTTTTTTTCAGTTTGTGCGAAGCTTGACACAGCTCGATTTGTGTCGCTCGCCTAAGGTTAGAGGTGGGCCGGGTTTTCCGTGACGGGTTTGGAGGTCGGGAGAGTGGCTCCCGGCCGGCCCGTCGCGGAGAACCCCGATGGCCCGGAAGACCCAGACGCACCCGAAGATCACCCTCAGCGCCTCGCGCGACATTCCCTTCGACAAGCTGCGGCTCAGCCAGTCCAATGTCCGGCATGTGAAGGCCGGCGTCTCGATCGAGGAGCTGGCCGAGGACATCGCGCGGCGCACGCTCTTGGCCTCGCTCACCGTCCGGCCGGTGCTGGACGAGACCGGCGCCGAGACCGGGATGTTCGAGATCCCGGCGGGTGGGCGGCGCTACCGGGCGCTGGAACTGCTCGTGAAGCAGAAGCGCCTCGCCCGCACCTCGCCCGTGCCCTGCATCGTGCGCACCGATGGCCTCGCCGAGGAGGACAGCCTTGCCGAGAACGTCCAGCGCGCGCCCCTGCACCCGCTCGACCAGTTCCGCGCCTTCCAGGCGATGCGCGACAAGGGCCGCAGCGAGGAGGAGATCGCCGCGGCCTTCTTCGTCGCGCCCGGCGTGGTCCGGCAGCGGCTGAAGCTTGCGGCCGTCTCGCCCGTGCTGCTCGAGGCCTATGCCGAGGAGGCGATGACGCTCGACCAGCTGATGGCCTTCACCGTCAATCCGGACCCCGCGCGGCAGGAACAGGTCTGGGAGGCGCTGCAGCGGCATTATTCGCGGCAGCCCTACGAGATCCGTCGCATGCTGACCGAGGGTGCGGTGCGGGCCTCGGACAAGCGGGCGCAGTTCGTGGGGCTTGACGATTACGTCGAGGCCGGGGGCGAGATCCTGCGCGACCTGTTCCAGCAGGACGATGGCGGCTGGCTGCAGGATGCCGCCCTTCTCGACGTCATGGTGCGCGAGAAGCTGGCCGAGGAGGCCGAGGCGGTCCGTGCCGAGGGCTGGAAATGGGTCGAGGTCGATACCGAATTCCCCTATGGCCACAGTTTCGGGATGCGCCGGGTCCATGGCGAGGCGGTGCCGATGACTGACGAGGAGGCTGCCAACTACCAGTCGCTGAAGGCCGAATACGACGCGCTCGAGGCCGAGCATGCAGAAGCCGACGAGCTGCCGGACGACGTCGATACCCGGTTGGGCGAGATCGAGGAGGCGATGGAGGCGTTCGAGGCACGCCCGATCCGGTTCGAGGCCGACGACCTCGCGCTGGCCGGGGCCTTCGTCAGCATCGACAGTTCCGGGCGGCTGCGGGTTGAACGCGGCTATGTGCGGCCCGAGGATGAGCCTGTGGAAGAGGTGGAGGACCTCAGCGATGTCGCGTCCGAAGCGCCGACCATCGACGACGCGGATGATCCCATCGCACCCGCCCTCGACGACGAGGAGGAAGAGGATGACGGCCTGAAACCGCTTTCCGACCGCCTCGTCATGGAACTGACGGCCCATCGCACCCTGGCGCTGCGCAATGCGCTGGCCCAGGACCCGCAGGTCGCCTTCCTCGCGGCGCTGCACGCGATGGTCTTGCGGCTCTTCTATCGCTACGCGGTCGACAGCTGCGTCGAGATCGAACCGCGCAATGCCGCCTTCGGATCGCAGGTGCCCGGCCTCGGTGACACGACCTATGCGCAGGCCATCGACCAGCGCCACGAGACCTGGGCGCGGAACCTGCCGAAGGCACCCGAGGACCTCTGGGAGGTACTCACCGAGTTCGACAGCTGCAGCCGCGAGGCGCTTTTCGCCCATTGCGTCGCGATGAGCGTGAATGCCGTCCACGACCCCTACCAGCGACGCCCACGCGCCATTGCGCATGCGGATGTGCTGGCCGGGACCGTCGGACTTGACATGGCCAAGGCGGGCTGGACGGTGACAGGCGACAGCTACCTCGGTCGCGTGACCAAGGCCCGCATCCTCGAGGCCATGCGCGATGCGAAGGGCGAAGACGCCGCTGACCGGATCGCCGGCCTGAAGAAGGCGGAGATGGTGACCGCCGCCGAGGACCTGCTCGTCGGCACCGGGTGGCTGCCCGACCCGCTGCGCACGCCGCCGCTGCCGGAAGAGGACGCGCCGGAGATCGAGTTGGTCGACGACACCGACACCGCCGATGGAGGACCTTCGGACGACGATCCCGAGACCGGCGAAGCGCAATCGGCGGAAGACGGCGGCGAACCGGCTATCGGAGATTCCGACCCCTCGGGCGAAGATGATCCCGTCGCCGGTGACGCCTTCGCCCGGACAGCCGCCGAGTGACCTTCGAGCAGCACGGGACCTTCCACCCAGGTTCCTAACACAGGGGCCCGTCAGTCATGGCGGGCCCCTGATTTCGTCCAAGCCTGATGGAGGTCGACATGACAAGCCCCGCCGCCGATCTCTCGCGCCAGCTTGCCGAAAATGCCGAGGCTGTGTGCCAACACTATCTGTCGAACGGGCGAAAGCAGGGCCACTACTGGCTGGTTGGTGATGTTCGGAACACCGCTGGGCGGTCCATGTTCGTACGCTTGTCCGGGCCAGCCACCGGCACCCGTGCTGCCGGAAAATGGACTGATGCGGCCACGTCCGAGCATGGGGACCTGCTTGATGTCATCCGCGAAAGCTGCGGATTGCTCGACTTCAAGGACGTCGCCGACGAGGCCCGACGCTTCTTGAGCCTGCCATTGCCCGACCCGGACCGACATCATTCTACACGGTCACAGCGACCAGCTTCCACAGGATCTCAGGACGCGGCGCGGCGTCTGTTCGCAATGGGTGTGCCGATCCGCTGCACTCCAGTGGAAACCTATCTGCGCGGGCGCGGCATCGGAACGACCGACCAAATGCCAAGCCTGCGGTTCCATCCTGCCTGCTTCTATCGGCCCGCGGGCGGCGGGCCGGTTGCGCGGCTTCCGGCCATGCTCGCTGCCATCACCGATCTCGAGGGCCAGCAAACCGGGACCCACCGCACCTGGCTACGCTCGGATGGGAGCGGCAAGGCAGACATCGACACCCCGCGGCGCGCAATGGGGGCTTTGCTCGGGAACGGGGTGCAGTTTGGCGTGCCCGGCGACATTCTCATTGCGGGCGAGGGGATCGAGACGGTTCTCTCCGTGCGCTCGGCCCTGCCAGACATGCCCGTCCTCGCGGCGCTGTCGTCGGGGCACCTGGCCGCCATCCGGTTTCCCGCTGGTCTGCGGCGGCTCTACGTGTTGCGCGACCGTGATCCCGCCGGCGCGGCGGCAAGGGATCGACTGCAGGCGCGCGGAGCCGCGGTCGGGATCGAGGCGGTGACCCTCACGCCTCGACTGGGCGACTTCAACGATGATCTCCGGCGCTACGGTCTGGCGGCCTTGCAAGCGCGGTTGCGGCTACATCTCCACGCCGAGGACGTCGCGCGGTTCGTGCCGGTGTAACAGGGCGGCAATCCGGCTGGCGCTGGACGGCTCGCAGCATCGCTTTCGGAGGTGTGACTCGTGCGTGTCCCATCCACGGGAAAGGCCGGCGCGCACGGCCTTCTCAGAGGGCAGGTGGCCCACAAGCGGAACGGCCCGGCAATGGCCGCGCTCTGGCTATTTTCCGCCGCGCCCCGGTGGGGCGCTTTGCATCGCGAGGCAAAATAGCCGGGCTTGGCCATCAAGGCCCTCGCGAAGGGCTCGGGCTGCCCGGCCGTCCCGCCGGTGGGCGTGTTCCTGCCACGAAGGCC
>SKMM01000078.1 GCA_007121055.1 Paracoccaceae bacterium
GCGCGGGCAGTCCCCCGCCACGCCCGGCGGCCAGTGCCGGCCCCGCCCCCGCGATGGCGAAACAGTTTCCAGCCCGCCGTGCTTTGTCAAGCAAGCCCGCACCGGGCCCGCCTCGGAAGGCTTGATGCCCGGCCCGATCCCGGTCAAGGATCGCGCCGACCCCGGCCTTGGCCTTGGCCCCAGCCCCGGCCCGGCCCGCAGCCAAGGAGACGCCGATGTACCGCCACCTGCTCGTCCCCGTCGCCTTCGACACCGACCACAAGCCCGAGGCCGCGCTGGACGTGGCCCGCCGGCTCGCCGCGCCCGGCGCGCAGGTCACGGTGATGCATGTGATGGAGGAAGCGCCGCCCTACGCGCTCACCTACATCCCCCCCGACGTGACCGAGTCGCTCAAGGAGGCGTTGCGCGACGAGATGGGCCGCATGGCCGCGGGCTTCGAGAACGGTCGCGCGGTCCTGACCGAGGGCCACGCCGGCCGCACCCTCCTCGGCTGGGCCGAGGAGAACGGCGTGGACTGCATCGTCATCGCCTCGCACCAGCCCGGCCTCGAGGACCGCCTCTTCCTCGGCTCCACCGCCTCCTGGGTCGTCGGCCGCGCCCCCTGCGCCGTCCACGTCCTGCGCTGAGGGGCCGCCACGCCGGCCATCCGAGCCCCGTCCACCCGAAACCGAGCCACCGTTATCCTCGACCGGTCCCTGGGTGAGATTCGGAACGCTCGGACTCCCAAGTCCTCAATTCCCTCACCCCGGGCCGACCCAAAGCTCGGAGGGCCGCACCCGACTGTGGGAGGAGGCCTGCGACACCGGTAGCGGGCGCCTCAACTCGAACGCCCGGATGGCCTGCGTGCGGTGCGGGGCAACGCCAAGACGCCCTGCCCGGGCTGAGGGGAACCGTCGCGCCAGTGGCGCAGGGCAAGCCCCCCGAAGGCTCGGGCGCGGCCCGGGCTACGGCTCCCGCGATCCGCGCCTCCATCAAAAAAACCTGCGGAACGGCGGCCCTGCAGTCCGTTGGACGGGATCGCGAGGCATGCCCAAAAGGTAGCCAGGGCAGTGGCACCGGTCATCTCCACCGCGGCCGGTGAGCCCCGTATAAGGTCAGGGAACCACGCCCGCGATCCCCTCACCCCCGAAATCGGGCACCCGCGCAGCCGCCCCGGCACGGACACGACCACCGCCCGGCACAGCGCGCCCCGAGACCTCACACCGCGCAGCGTGCGGCAATACGTCATTGGGATGGGAGCCAAGGCCCGTCCGACCGGCCCGCACCCGTCACTCCGCCGGCGCCACCAGCCCCACCAGCGGCCCCAGCCGCCGGCCGACATCCGACCGGCCCAGCGCCGGGGCATGCAGGCGCGACACGTTGCCGTCGAAATAGAGCGCCTGCGGCGTCTCCAGAACGTCGCGGAACAGCCGGCCGAATTCGTGGAAGGTCACCGGCCGGTCCGAGATCACGAAATGCGCCACCCGCCCGTCCGCACTGACCCCCACCCCGTTGCGCACGAAGCGCGAGGTGGAATCGACCAGGAAGCGCGGATGCAGCTCCCCGTCGATCACCAGCATCGGCCCCGACTGGCTCGCACCCCGGCAATCGGGCGGGTCGGCGGCGAAGGCCCGGCTCTCGACCACGGCGAAGCCCGCGTCCTTCACGCAGAACACCCCGTTGGGCAGCATCCCGAAATTCCCCGGCCCGGCCGAGGTCACCACCTGCCCCTCGGGCTCCCCCTCGCCCAGGAACAGCCCCACCGGCCCCCGGTCGGCATGGTACATCCCGGCGTTCATGGCAAAGACCAGCCGCTCGCCCTGCGCCGCCAGCGCCTGATCGAGCCGGCGGAAATCGCCCCAGACCCGGCCCGTGCCGTCGCGCAGCCACAGCCGCACATCCGCCCCGGCCTCGACGCGGCACACCACATGGCCGCGCCCCTCGTGCTCCAGACGCTCGCAAGCCGCCCAAGCCGCACCCGGGGTCAGCAGTAAGGTTCCCAGACCCGCCACGCCCAACAAGGTCGCCACGGTTGTCGACCCAGACGCCGCAGGACGCAGCGCCACGACACCGCACGGCCGCCCGGCCCGCAGCCACTCCGCGACACGCCGCATCGCCCGGCCCAGCGGGCCGCGCTCAGCCCCGCTCGCCATCCCGGCCCGCATCCTCCGCGGCGTCCTCCCCGCCCTCCGGGGCCAGGTCCTGCCGCACCTTGGGGTCGTCGAACATCCGCCGCGTGGCATCCAGCCGGTCGAAAGTCTCGTCGGGCCGGAACCGCAGCTCGGGCGTGAACTTGGTGGCAAGCGCGCCGCCCACCAGATGCCGCAGCTCGCCCTTGTTGCGCCGCAGCGCGGCCAGCGCCGTCTCGACCCCGGCGCCGCCCAGCGGCATCACATAGGCCGTGGCCACCCGCAGGTCGGGTGACACCTGCACCTCGCCCACCGTGATCGACTGCGCGTTCAGCTCCGTGTCATGCACGTCGCCGCGCGCCAGCACCTCCGACAGGCGCCGGCGGATCAGCTCGCCCACCCGCAACTGCCGCTGCGAGGGGCCCGCACCCCGCCCCTGATGATCTGCCCTGCGTCCCATCCCCGCCACATAGGCCGGCCGCGCCCCCCGCGCAACCGCCGCCCCTCAGCCCTCGGGAAACTGCGCCCGGCAGCGCGCCTCGGTCGCCACCGCCAGCGCCTGCAGCTCCGACCGCCGCGCCTGCAGCGTCTCCAGCTTGCCGCGCTCCACGCTGCGGTCGATGGCCACCGGCCGGCGCGTCTCGGTCACCACCGGGGCAAAGCACCATCCCGTCCGGCCATCGGCGAGGCGGCAGACCACGCGCTCCTCGATGACATGCTGTTGCCGCTCGATGGCAAAGCCGCGGGCGATGTTGCCCTCGGTCTCGGCGATCAGCCGGTCGACGGTGCGCAGCTCCGCCTGCACCGGGCGCACGCAGCGCTCGTAGGGCGTGCCGCAGGCCGCCAGCAAGCACAGACAGATCAGGGCGGCGACAACGCGCATCGGGCCTCTCCGGCAAGGACTTCAACAGCCTACAGCACCGCCCCCCGCCCGCCAAGCGCACCCCGCTGGCGCAGCCGCGGCGAAGTTGCTAACCCGTCTCCAAACCGGCAGGAGGGCCCCGATGACCGACAGCTTCGACGACCGCAAGACCCGCGCGGCCACCTGGTTCCGCAGCCTGCGCGACAGCATCTGCGACGCATTCGAGGCGGTCGAGGACGCGCACACCGACGGCCCCGGCGCCGACCTCCCCCCCGGCCGGTTCGAACTGCGCGAGACCCGGCGGACCGCCGCGAACGGCGGCGACGCCGGCGGCGGGCTGATGAGCGTGATGCGCGGCGGCCGCGTGTTCGAGAAGGTCGGCGTCAACGTCTCGGCCGTGTTCGGCGAACTCGAGCCCCGCGCCCGCCGCTCCCTCACCGCCCGCAAGGAAATCCCCGGGCTGGAGGACGACCCCCGCTTCTGGGCCTCCGGCATCAGCCTGGTGGCGCACATGCGCAACCCCCACACGCCGGCGGTGCACATGAACACCCGGATGTTCTGGACCCCCGGCGCCTGGTGGTTCGGCGGCGGCACCGACCTCAACCCCGCCCTCGAGTACCCCGAGGACACCGCGGCCTTCCACGCCGTCCTCGCCGACGCCTGCGCGCCCCATGGCGAGAACCTCTACCCCCGCTACAAGGCCTGGGCCGACGAGTATTTCTTCGTCCCCCACCGCAAGCGCGCCCGCGGCGTCGGCGGCATCTTCTACGACGACCACTGCACCGGCGACTGGGAGGCCGATTTCGCCTTCACCCAGGCCGTCGGCCGGGCCTTCCTCCCCGCCTTCCTGCCGCTGGTCGAGCGCCGCCGCACCACCCCCTGGACCGAGCCCGACCGCGACGCCCAACTGATCCACCGCGGCCTCTACGCCGAATACAACCTCGTCTACGACCGCGGCACCAAGTTCGGACTGGAGACCGGCCACGACCCCGACGCCGTCCTGATGAGCCTGCCCCCCCTCGCCCGCTGGCCCTGATCCCTCCGGCCCCGCCGCGCCCCGTCCCCCGCGACCGTCCGGCGCCGCCGCGCCCCTGGATGCGCCCCCCGGGGGCGCCGCCTCCCCCCCTGCGCCGCTTCTCACGTCCGCCCGCGGGTGGA
>SKMM01000181.1 GCA_007121055.1 Paracoccaceae bacterium
CCGATGCCCAGGATACCGAAGGAAGGCGCGAAGGCCTCGGCCACGATCAGCGCGAGCCCCAGCAGGATCAGTCCTGCGCCGGCATAGTTCAGCGGCAGCAGCGCCAGCGAATAGAGCCCCAGCAGCAGGCTGATGCCGCCCACCGTGCCGGGCACCAGAACGCCGGGGTTCAGGAATTCGAAGATGATGCCATAGACCCCCACCAGCATCAGGATCAGCGCGACATTGGGATTGGTGATGGCGCTGAGGATCTGGGTGCGCCAGTCGGGCTCGATCTCCTCATGGCCAAGGCCGGCCGTTTCGAGCGTGATCTCGCCATCGGCCATCTTGACGGTCATGCCTTCGGCCTGCGCGAACAGTTGCTGCAGGCTCTCGGCGGTGAAGTCGATCACGTTCTGGGCGGCGGCCTCGCTTGCGGTCAGGCTGACGGCCTCGCGCACGGCGCGTTCGGCCCAGTCAGCGTTGCGGCCCCGCATCTCGGCCAGGCCCCGGATGTAGGCGACCGCATCGTTGATCGCCTTGCGTTCCGCGGCGGTGCCGGGCTGGCGGGGGGGATCGCGGGCGGCGGGCGCGTCGTCGTTTGCCTCGGTGCGCTGCTCGGATGCGTCCGCGGGCGTATCAGTGCCGTCGGCCGCCTCGTTATTGGCTGCAGACCCCTCGGTCCCGGTGTCCTCGTCGCGGTCGCTTTCCTCGGCCGCGCCGCCAAAGGGGAAGGGCGACCGCCCCTCCTCCTCTTCGCCGCCACCGCCGCCTCCGATGGCCACGGGCGTTGCGGCACCAAGATTCGTGGCGGGCGCCATGGCGGCGACATGGCTTGCGTACAGGATGTAAGTCCCGGCGCTGGCGGCCCGTGCGCCGGAGGGCGCCACCCAGGTCGCCACCGGCACGGGCGAGGCGAGGATCGCGCGGATGATCTGGCGCATGGAACTGTCGAGCCCGCCGGGCGTGTCCATCTTCAGCACCACCAACGGCGCCCCGCGGTCGGCCGCCACGTCGAGGTTGCGGATGATGAAATCGGCCATGGCGGGCGCCACGGCACCCTCCACCGTCAGGACCATCGCCGGGGTGGATTGCGCCGGTCTCTCCTGCCCCACAGCCAGCCCCAGCGCGCCAAGCACAAAGGCCATGCCGAAGGCGAGGCGGCGCAGGAGCGGCCAAGGGGCGGAGCGGCGGGCGCGGGGCATGTCAACGGTCCTCGGTCACCAGAGCAGAGAGCGGGCGGGGACGCCCGCACCCATCCTATATTCGATGTGGGAGCGGGCAAGCGCAGGTCAACCTCTCTGCAGCCGTGCATCCCGCATGCAAACGGTGCCGCCGGCGCGCCTTGTCACGCCGCAGCCCCGGCTCTCCGCCTCTTGCCGTCGCCCACTCGACCGAAATCCCACTCCGGCCGGTCTCAGGCTGCCGAGCGCTTTACCTCCGGACCGCGCTGGGGCTGTGGACCGGGCTTTTCCAGGAAGCTCTCCGGTTCCAGAAGGATGTCCTGCAACGTGTACTGGTCGAAAGTGACCAGGAAGGCCGTCAGCGCCTCGTTGAGGATGCGCGGCAGCCGGCAGACAGGCGTGATGGCGCAGCGATTGTCGGGCAGGAAACATTCCGCCAGTCCGAAATCGGACTCGGTGGAACGCAGAAGCTGGCCCAGCGAGATGTCCCGCGGCGCGCAGGCGAGCGTGAAGCCGCCGCCGCGGCCACGCACGGCTCTCAGATACCCGTTGGTTGACAGGTGCAGGACCACCTTCTTGAGGTGGGCACGTGACACGTCGAACACGTCCGCAGTTTCCTCGATCGTCACAAGGGCGTCGGGCCTGCTCGCCGCATAAAGAAGCACACGGATGGCATAATCGCTGAATTTTGTCAGTCTCACGGCGCGTTCCTGGCAGTTGTTCTATGTACAAACGCTCATGACGTGGAATGGTTCACTTGGCCGGAGAGCTAGCCCCGCCCAATGCGTCGCGACATGTTGCCGCGCGGCGTGTCAACGAAACGTGTATCTCGTGTGATCTACTTCGTCCCGAACATCCGGTCTCCGGCGTCGCCGAGGCCGGGCACGATGTAACCGCGCTCGTCCAGCCGATCGTCGAGGGCGGCGGTGACGATGGGCACGTCGGGATGGGCTTCGCGCATCCGCGCCACACCCTCGGGGGCCGCCAGCAGGCACAGGAAGCGCAAGCTGCGCGCGCCCGCCTGTTTCAGCAGGTCCACGGCGGCGGCCGAGGAGTTGCCGGTGGCGAGCATCGGGTCGACGACGAAGACCATCCGGTCGCCGAGGTTTTCGGGCACCTTGAAGTAGTACTGCACCGGGCGCAGCGTCGCCTCGTCGCGGTAGAGCCCGACAAAACCCACCCGCGCCTGCGGAATCAGCTCCAGCACCCCGTCGAGAAGCCCGTTGCCCGCCCGCAGGATCGAGATCAGTGCAGGCTCCGGCCCATCCAGCACGGGTGCATCCATGGGGCACAGCGGCGTCTCGATGCGCCGCGCCGTCACCGGCATCTCCCGCGTGACCTCATAGGCCAGGAGCTGGCTGATCTCGCGCAGGAGCTGGCGGAACACCGGGGTGGGCGTGTCCTGCATGCGCATGTGCGTCAGCTTGTGCTGCACCAGCGGGTGGCGGACGATGGTCAGGTGCGGGTCGGTCATGCGGGGCTCCGTGTCTGCGGCTTGGGGGCCTGGCGGCGGCTCAGAGAAAGCTTTGCCCTGGCCCCGGCAGGGCGCCCCCGAGATGTGCGGCCACCGACGCGCCGACATCGGCAAAGGCCACAAGCCCGATCTGCCCCACCCCGCGGCCGGCGGCAAGGACCGGAACACGCTCGCGGGTGTGGTCGGTGCCGCGCCAGGTGGGATCGGTGCCGTGGTCGGCGGTGAAGACCGCCAGATCGCCCGGGCGCAGCCGCGCCAGGAAGTGACCGGCCTGCCCGTCCACCCACTCCAGCGCCCGGGCGAAGCCCGACACGTCGCGCCGGTGGCCCCAGAGCGCGTCGAACTCCACGAGGTTGGCCATCACCAGCGCGCCATCCTCGGCCTGGGCCACCAGCCGGTGCAGATGCTCCATCAGCGCCGCGTCGTCGGCCCCCTTGTGCAGACGGTCGATGCCATGGTGGGAGAATATGTCGCCGATCTTGCCCACCGCATGCACCATCCGCCCCGCGCCATGCACCGCATCCAGAAGCGTGGGGCCCGGCGGCCGCATGGCAAAGTCGCGCCGGTTGGGGGTGCGCCGGAACGTGCCAGGCTGACCGGTGAAGGGCCGGGCGATCACCCGCCCCACCCGCATCCGGTGGACCCAGGGCGCCAGCGCCTCGCAGAGGCTGAGCAGACGCTGCAGGCCGAATGCCTCTTCATGCGCGGCGATCTGCAGCACGCTGTCGGCCGAGGTGTAGCAGATCGGCCAGCCGGTGCGCAGATGCTCCGCCCCGAGGTCCTCGAGGATCGCCGTGCCCGAGGCGTGGCGGTTGCCAAGGATGCCTGCCGTGCCTGCGCGGGCGCAGATCTCGGCGGTCAGGTCGGGCGGGAAGGCCGGGCCGCTGTCGGGAAAGACGGTCCAGTCCCAGGGCACGGGCTGGCCGGCCAGTTCCCAGTGGCCCGAGGGGGTGTCCTTGCCGCGCGAGACCTCGGTGGCCGCGCCCCAAAGGCCATGGGGCGCGGCGTCGAGCCCCGGCGCGGGGTGGCCCGAAGCGAGGCGTATGGCTGCGCCCAGCCCCAACCCGTCCAGCACCGGCATGCGCAGGGGGCCGGAGCGGCCAGTTTCGGCGCGGCCGGCGGCACAGGCCTCGGCGATATGGCCCAGCGTGTTGGCACCGGCATCGCCAAAGCCTTCGGCATCGGGGGCGCCGCCGCAACCCACCGAATCCAGCACCACCAGAAAGGCCCGCGGCATCAGCCCACCCGGCCGCGGATCAGTGCGGGCGGTTCGGCCCCCGCGCCAATGGTATAGGCGCGCAGGACGGCCGTGGCGGCGGCCTCGGCCTCGTCATCTGTACGGGCGTGGATCAGGGCGATGGGGTCCTCGGCCGCCACCTCGGCGCCCAGCGGCAACAGGCCGGCGAGGCCGACGGAGGGGTCGATGCGGTCGCCCTCCACCCGCCGGCCGCCGCCCAGGGCGACGACGGCCAGG
>SKMM01000087.1 GCA_007121055.1 Paracoccaceae bacterium
AAGCTGCTGGCCGCCTGACGCCGGGGACAGCACCGAGGCCGAACATGGCGAACAGGCAATGCCGGCCTCACAAGCGGTGATCAGGGAAATCCGACCAACCGCCGGAGAATTTCAGCGGCCTACTAGAGGTTTGCCGGAAGCCAGAGGGCGAGGCCGGGCACGGCGATCAGGGCGAAGGCCATCAGCAGCATGAGAAGCGCATAGGGGATGGCGCCCGTCATCACCTCCGACAGGGTGCCGCTTCGTCGCGCACCCTGCACCACATAGAGGTTCAGGCCCACGGGCGGGGTGATCAGCGCCATCTCCACCAGCACGATCATCAGGATGCCGAACCAGATCGGGTCGTAGCCGAGCCCGACCACGATGGGCACCATGATGGGAATGGTGATGACCATCAGCGACAGCGTCTCGATGAAGAACCCGAGCACGATGTAGATCAGGATGATCACCATCAGCGTCATGAAGGGGGTGAACCCCAGCCCCTCCATGAAGGCGCGCAGCTCGCGACCGAGGCCGGCGCTGGAGAGGGTGAAGTTGAGGAAGGCCGCCCCCAGCACCACCAGCATGATCATCGCGGTGATGCGCATGGTGCCGTAGAGCGAGTCGCGCAGCATCGCCCAGTTCACCCCGCCGGAGAAGGCGGCGATCAGGAAGGCCATGCCGACGCCCACCGCTGCGGCCTCGGTCGGCGTGGCCCAGCCGCGGTAGATCGAGCCCACGATGGCGGCGAAGAGCAGGAAGATCGGGATCAGGTGCACCAGAACCGCCAGCATCTCGGCAAAGGGGTAGCGGCGGGATTCGCCGCCGAGCTCGGGCCGGGCCATGCAGATCAGCGCGGTGACAATGCTGAAGCCCACCGCCAGCATCAGCCCCGGGATCAGGCCCGCGACGAAGAGCTGAGGGATCGAGGTCTCGGTCAGAAAGCCGTAGACGATGAGGTTGATCGAGGGCGGGATCATGATGCCCAGCGTGCCGCCCGCGGCGATGGCCCCGGAGAAGAGGCGGGGGTCGTAGCCGAGGCGTTCCGCCTGCGGCATGGCGACAGTGGCGACGGTGGCGGCGGTGGCGACCGAGGAGCCGGAGGTGGCGGAAAACAGCGTGGCGGTGCCGATGTTGGCGTGGATCAGCCCGCCCGGCAGCCAGCTGAGCCAGCGGTCGAGCGCGGCATAGGTCTTGGCGGCCACCCCGCCGCGCACCAGAACCTCGCCCAGCAGCACGAAGAAGGGAATGGCGATGAGGGTCGAGGAGTTGGAGGAGGACCAGACGAACTGCCCCAGGCCCCGGATCAGCGGGAAGGGGGTGAAGAACCGGTCCACCCCGAAGCCCAGCAGGAACAGCACGATGCCCACGGGGATGGTCAGCGCCATCAGCCCCAGCAGGCCGCCGAAGATGTAGAGGATCATTTCGCCTGCTCCAGCTCGTCCGCGACCTCGTCACGCACGCCGATGCGGCCCTCGACCGCGCCCAGCCGGCCCTGGAACACGAGCGCCAGGGACAGCAGCGTGACCGCGCAGCACATCAGCGCGAACCACACCCAGCCCGCGAACCACAGGCTTTGCGGGATCCACAGGGGCGTCTCCAGCACCGTGTTGGCGCGGGAGTTGTTGGCGATGGAGCGCGCCAGCACCGGCCAGGCGCGGAAGGCGATGATGACCACGGTGGCCGACATCGCCAGCATCGCCAGCAGGTCGAGGAACACGCGGCCCCAGCTGGCGAGCCGCGTGCGCAGGACCTCGATGCGGATATGGGCGACCTCCATGAGCGCAAAGCCCATGCCCCAGGCGGTGGTGACCGCCATCACATATCCCGTGATCTCGGTCGTGCCGCCCAGCGACGAGCCCATCCGCCGCAGGGCGATTTCGGCCAGCACATAGCCCACGCAGGCCAGCAGCCCCAGCCCGACCACCAGCGCGATGCCGCGGTTGATGGTGCGGAGCAGATCGAAGATGCGCAGGACCATGTGCCGCCCCCCTGCCCCGGATCAGTCGAGCGGGATGGTGACGCTCACCACCTGGCCCACCTCCTCGTTCCAGCGCGCGGCCCAGTCATGGCCGGCACGGTTGGCCCAGTCGGGCAGGACGCGGGTGAGCAGGATCTCGGTCGCGCGCTCCAGGTCGGCCTCGTTGGCCTCGACCAGGACCATGTCGCGCGCCTCGCCATAGGGGCACTCGCCATTGCCGGTCAGGCAGGCGATGTCGTCGATCAGGCCGCCCTGAGCGACCGCCCAGGCGGGGTCCTCGAACTCGGTGCGGATGGTGGTCTCGATCAGCTCCTGCAGCTCGGGCGAGAGGCTGTTCCAGCGGTCGAGGTTGATCGCGGTGACGACCGGGTCCCAGCCGCCCAGCGGCAAGGTCAGCAGGTGGGTGGAGACCTCCCACCAGCCGGCGTTGTAGCCCGAGCCCGCGCCGGTCACCGCGCAGTCGATGGCGCCGCGCTGCAGCGCGCCGGGCACCTCGCCGAAGTCCACGTTGACGCCCTCGGCGCCCAGCGCCTCGAGGAATTGCGCGGTCATCCGGCCCGAGCCGCGGACCTTGAGGCCCTGCAGGCTGTCGAGGCCCGTGACCTCGGTGTTGCAGAACACGATCTGCGGCGGATAGGGCGCGATCGCCAGCACATGGCTGTTGAAGCGGTTGCGGAAGATGTCCTGCACCATGGGCCGGGAGGCTTCGCTCTTGGCCCGCGCGGTGTCGGCGTCCATGGCGATGAGCGGCACGTCGAGGGCTTCGAGTTCGGGCGCGTCGGCGACGGCATAGTCGCCCACGGTCATGGCCACGTCATAGACGCCGTCGGCCAGCAGGTTGAACACGTCGCCCACCCCGAGGCCCATCTCGTTGTGGGTGGTCATGGCGATCTCCAGCGCGCCGTCCGAGGCTTCGGGCAGGATCTCGGTCCAGAACGGCGCCTCGAAATTGCGGTGCAACGGCAGGTTGGACCAGCTGCCCACCACCGACAGCATCTCGGCCTGGGCCGGCAGCGCGAGCGTGGTGGTCAGGGCGAGGGCGGAGGCGAGTTTGAGTTTCATGGGTCTCTCCACTGTTGGTCAGGTCTTTTGCAGGCCAGTCAGATTGGCCGGTCCGAACTCTCGTCGATGTCGCTGATCAGCATGTGCCCCGGCGCGTGGGTGATCACGAGCGGAATGCCCGCGGACAGCAGCGCGTGCTGCGAGGTCACGCCGCAGGCCCAGAAAACGGGCACTTCGTCATCGGCGATGTCCACCGGATCGCCCCATTCGGGACGCTCCAGCGCAGCGATGCCGATGGCGGCGGGGTCGCCCACATGCACCGGCGCGCCATGGGCATGCGGATAGCGGGCCGAGATCTCCACCGCGCGGGGCACGTCGGCGCCGCGCAACGGGCGCATCGACACCACCATCGTGCCGCCGAACGCCCCGCCCGGCACGAGCGGCAGGTTGGTGCGGTACATGGGCACGGTGCGGTTCTGCTCGACATGGCGCATGGGGATGCCCGCGGCCATCAGCGCACGTTCGAAGGTGAACGAGCAGCCCAGCGCCACCGTCACCATGTCGTCGCGCCAGTGGGCGGCGATGTCGGTGACCTCCTCGGCGAACTGCCCGTCGCGGTAGAGGCGGTAGCGCGGCAGGTCGTGGCGGATGTCGATGTCTGGGCCCAGCGTGGGCAGGGCGGGATCGCCGGTCTCGGCCACGCCCACGATCGGGCAGGGCTTGGGGTTGCGCAGGCAGAAGCGCAGGAAGTCGAGCGCGTGTTTCGCCGGCAGGATGGCGATGTTGCACTGCAGCTTGCCCGGCGCGAGCCCCGCCGTGTGGCCGGTGAAGGCGCCCGACCGGATCGCCGCGCGCAGATCCTGTTCGGTGGTGAACCGTCCCGTCTGCTGGATCGTCACCTCGCCCCCCTTTCCGTTTGCAAGTGTCTGACCGTCGCAGCGTTGCGCAATCTGGATATCAAATCCAATCGTTTATTCTGATAGGCGGCGATCAGGTTTTTCGATCAGTGGCTGCCCGCGATCCCGAGGGCCAGCTGGGCGGCCTGTTCGGCCAGCGGGTTGCGCGGCTCGGCCATCCAAGAGGCGGTGAATTCCAGCGGCGCGGGCCGCCAGCCGGGGTCGAAGGGGGCGAGCCGGCCCGCGGCCACGCCGTCCTGCGCCAGCGCCCTGGGGATCACGCCCACGCCGATGCCGGCCGCGATCATCCGGATGCTGGCCGAAAGGGAGGCGCAACTGAACACCCGCACGCCGGGGCCGTGGCGCAGCCCGAGTTCCTCGACCAGTTCGCGGTAGGGGCGGGTGTTGCGGGCATAGCTGATCACCGGGGTGGTCAGGAAATCCGGGTCGGGGCGGTTCGCGGCGCGGAACCAGCCGAGATCGAAGCTGGGCAGCGCGATGTTGTTGACCGAATAGGCCGAGACCGGGCCCATCAGCAGCGCGAGGTCGAGCTGGCGCGCGAGCAGCGCGTCGCGCAGGTTGACCGAGATGTCCACGGTCAGCTCGAGGCTGAGGCGGGGGTAGTCCTGGCTGAGCCGTTCGAGAAAGCGGGGCAGCCAGGTCTCGGCGATGGTTTCCGACGCGCCCACGCGGAACAGCCCCTCGATGCCGGTGGGGTCGCTGACGCGCTGGCGGATCTCCTGCTGCACGAAGACCATCTTTTCGGCATAGCCGCGCAGCAGTTCGCCCTCGCGGGTCAGGGTGACGCCGCGGGCGGTGCGTTCGAAGAGCTTGACCCGCAGCGTGTCCTCCAGCGCCTGGAGGCGCGCGGTGACGGCGGGCTGGGAGATGTGCATCTGTTCGGCCGCCCGCCGGACCCCGCCCAGCCGGGCGACCCAGAGGAAGGTCTGGAGCTGGTCCAGCGTCACGCGGCGCGGGGGGCGTCGAAGGGGCGCAGGGCGACGCCTTCGACGGTGAGGGCGGCGTGCAGGGCGCGGGCGAGGTCGACGGCGCCGGCGGTGTCACCGTGCAGGCAGATGGTGTCGATCTGCGCGGGCAGGTGGGTGCCCTCGGCGGTGATGATGGCACCTGCGCGCAGCATGGCGAGGATGCGGGCGCACACCGCGTCCGCGTCGTGGATCACCGCGCCGGGCAGGCGGCGGTCCATGAGGAGGCCGTCCTCGGTATAGGCGCGGTCGGCGAAGATCTCGTGCGCGATGCGGGCCTTCAGCGCGGTGGCGGCGCGCGCCTGCGCGGTGCCGGAGATCACCATGAGGATGATCTCGGGGTCCACCGCCAGCGCGCCCTCGTAGCAGGCGCGCGCCAGCGCCTCGTCCTCGGCGGCCATGTTGGCGAGGGCGCCGTGCAGTTTCAGGTGCCGCACCTGCCCGCCGGCCATGCGCGCCATCGCCTGCGCCGCGCCGAGCTGGTAGGCGACGAGGTGGCGGGCCTCGGCCGGCGCGATCTGCATCCGCCGGCGGCCGAAGCCCTGCAGGTCGGGCAGGCCCGGGTGCGCGCCGATGCCCACGCCATTGGCGACCGCCTGTGCCATCGCCTGCGCCATCACGTCCGGGTCGCCCGCGTGCAGCCCGCAGGCGATGTTGGCCGAGGTGATGATCTGCAGAAGCGCGGCATCGGCGCCCATGGGCCAGGGGCCGAAACTTTCGCCCATGTCGGCATTGAGGTCGATGGAGGGGATCATGGGGCACTCCTGTCCAGATCGTCGCCGCGGGTCACGCCGCCGATCAGTTGATGGGCGAGAAGGTCGGGCATGTCACGGGGGTCGCGGATGAGGGGGCGAATGGACTTGGACAGGGCCGCGCGGCGGGTGGCCTCGTCGCGCTCGGCCCTGGTGGCCTCGTCGAGCGACACGAACCGGAAGCGCAGGATGGCGCCGGGCGGGGCCTGCACCAGCCGCGGCAGGTCGCAGGGCAGGACCGTGCCGAGGCGCGGATAGCCGCCCGTGGTCTGGCATTCCGACAGCAGCACGAAGGGCGCGCCGTCGCCGGTGATCTGGATGTCGCCGGGCACGATGGCCTCGGACAGGATGGTGAGGCCGGAGGGCAGGCCGAACCCTTCGCCCTCGGCCGGGGTCAGGCGCTGGCCCATGCGGTTGCCGCGGGCGTCCTTGGTAAAGGCGGTTTCGGTGAAGCGGGTGTGCTCGGCCTCGGGGAAGAGCCGGGTCTGGGGGGTTTCCACCATGCGCAGGAGGCCGCCGTCGAAGCGGTCGAGCGGGGTGAAGGTCCGGCCCGTGGGCCCGTCCGGGTCGGTGCCGAGCGGAAGGCGGTCGCCCGCCGCCAGCATCCGCCCGAGCCCCGCGCCCAGATGCGCCGAGGCCGCGCCCAGCACCGGGTCGGCCGCGATGCCGCCGCCCACATGGACATAGCTCATGCCGCCGCGGCTCCCGGACAATTGCAGCTGCGCGCCGGCGGGCAGCAGGTGGCTGGCCTGCCAGGTCAGCGCCGCGCCCTGGCAGAGCGCGCGCATCGGCGCCCCGGTCAGAGCGATGCGGACCGGGGCCGTGGCTTCGAGCGTCAGGAAGCTGCCGGCGATCTCGATGGCAGCGAGGTCAGCGGCCTGCCCCAGAAGTGCTGCCCCCTCGGCCAGCGCCAGCCGGTCCGCGGCGCCCCCGCGCGACAGGCCCTGTGCGAGGTAGCCGGGCCGGCCCTGGTCCTGCACCGTGACGCCGGGGCCTGCGGACTGGATGAGGATCTCGGCCATCAGCCCAGCCTTTCCGCGACGGCGCCGCCAGAGGCGTCGCGGTCCCGCAGCGCCTCGAATTCGTCCCGGGCGACGGGGTGGAACAGCACCTCGTCGCCCGGGCGCAGCAGGAACGGGTCGTCGGCCTCGGGGCGGAACAGGCGCACGGCGGTCTGGCCCACATGGCGCCAGCCGGTGGGGGTGCTGACGGAAAAGAGCACCATCTGGCGGATCGCGACGGCGAGCGCGCCCTCGGGCACGCGCGGGGTCAGGCCGGTCTGGCGGGGAATGTTCCAGACCGGGGGCAGCTCGCCCAGATAGGGCTGGCCGGGGGCGAAGCCGATGGTCTGCACCCGCAGGGGAGCGGCGCAGATCGCGGTGATGGCGTCCTCGGGGGAGAGGCCCGCCAGCGCCGCCGCCTCCTCGAGCTGCGGGGCGAGGTCGGTGCAGAAGGCCGCCGGCACGCGCCACAGGCGCCGGCCACCGGGCAGGGGCGCCCGGGACCAGTCCCGGCTGTCCAGCAGCGGCGCGAGGGCGGCCTGCAGCCGGGCATGGTCCGTCCCGGTCGGGTCGAAGCGCAGATAGACCGAGGTCAGCGAGGTCGCGGTTTCCTCGGTCCCCTCCGGCGGATCGGCCTCCAGGGCTGCGCGGAAGGCGAGGGCTGCGCGGTTCGCGCCCTCGCTGAGCTGCGCGCCGAACCGGATCAGCACCCCGTCCACGCCCAGCGGATGGAGCGAGGGCGGGTCGAGGGGCGGCATGTCATCGGGCTCGGGCATCGCGGCAAGGACCTGCTAGGGGGCGGCACGCCATTCATTGACAGTTTGTCGATAATTTGTCAACGTAGCATCTCGGGTCAATCTGCACAGCGGGGCTTGGCATGGCATCAGACCAGGGCGGCACCTCCGGCATCGGTCCGGTCGTCAGTTCGGCACATCTGGCGTCCTCGGCGCTGCCGGCGCTGTCGGAGGTCGAGTTCGCGCTGACGATGGCCGGGCACGGGTTCCAGCGCTGGATGGTGCGCTGCATGACGGCGGCGGGCGTGCCGGGGCTGTCGCCGCTGGAGGTGCTGATCCTGCACCTCGTGAACCACCGCGACCGCAGCAAGACGCTGGCCGACATCTGCCTGGTACTGAACATCGAGGACACGCATCTGGCCAACTATGCGATCCGCAAGCTGGAAGGGCACGGGCTGGTGGGGACCGGACGCAAGGGCAAGGAGAAGGCGGTGTTCATCACCGAGGCGGGCGCGGCGCTGTGCACCCGCTATGGCGAGATCCGCGACGCCCTGCTGGTGCGGACCGCCCGGCAGCTGGGGTACGACCCTGCTGAGATCAGCCGCCTTGCCGCGCTGCTGCGGGCGCTGTCGGGGGCCTATGACCAGGCCGCGCGGGCCGCGGCGGCCCTCTGAGCCCCAAGGCGCGGGGCCGGACGGCCGGCGGGGGCTCACGGGGCCGGAATTCGGCGCCTGCGCGTGGTCTTGACGGTCGCCGCGAGTAGGCAAGGCCGAAAACAGGCGGTAGGATCGCGCTAGCGCCAGGGTCGTCCTGCGGCGGCCGTCCGGGCGGGCCCCGCCGTGCTGACCGCCTTGGTCGATGCCGCGGGCGCGGGGCAGGTCAGGGGGCAGTCCGTCGATGATCCATCCGCAGATCAACAGCGCCGTCGATGGCCATGCCCGGCTGATCACCACGCCGGTGCGCAGCCTGATCCGGCGCGCGCCGGTCACGGTGGCGCCCGAGACGCCGATCATCGAGGCCGCGCGGGTGATGCGGACGCATCGCATCTCTTCGGTGCTGCTGGTCGAGGACGGGGCGCTGCTGGGGCTGATCACCGACCGCGACCTGCGCGACCGGGTCGTGGCCGAGGGGCTGGACGTCGCGCGGCCGGTGCGCGACATCGCCACGCTGGCGCCCGGGACCATCGGGATCGAGCGGCCGGCCTTCCACGCGCTTCTGGTGATGGCGCGGCACAATGTGCACCATGTCCCGGTGCTGGACGGGCGGCAGGTGGCGGGCATGATCACCAGCACCGACATCGCCGAGCAGCAGTCGGATTCGGCGCTGACCCTCACCGGGGCGATCTTCGAGCAGAACCTGCTGGAGAGCCTGGTGCAGGTGTCGGCGCGGATCCGCAGCCTGCAGCAGAACCTCGCCGCGGCGAATGTGAGCGCCCACAGCACCGGGCAGATCGTCAGCGCCATGACCGACGCGCTGACCACGCGGCTGTTGCAACTGGCCGAGGCCGAGCTGGGGCCGCCGCCGGTGCCCTATGCCTGGGTCGCGGCGGGGTCGCAGGGGCGGGGCGAGCAGACGGCGCGGTCGGATCAGGACAACTGCCTGGTGCTGGACAACGGCTATGACGAGGCCGCTCACGGCGCCTATTTCCGCGACCTTGCGCGGCGCGTCTGCGACGGGCTGGACGCCTGCGGCTATGTGCATTGCCCCGGGGGCATGATGGCGATGACCGATCAGTGGCGCCAGCCGCTGGCCACCTGGCGGGCGTATTTCCGGCGCTGGATCGACCGGCCCGAGCCCGAGGCGATGATGCTGACCGGCGTGTTCCTGGACCAGCGCTGCGTGCATGGCCGCGCCGATCTGGTGGAGGGGCTGCGGGCCGAGGTTGTGGCGCGGGCGCAGGCCAACAAGGGGTTTCTGGCGGCGCTGGCGGCCAATGCGCTGCAGCGCAAGCCGCCGCTGAACTGGCGCAACCGGCTGATGCCGATCAAGGACGGTCCCCACGAGGGGACCATCGACCTGAAGATGCACGGGATCGTGCCGATCGTGGACATGGCGCGCTACTATGCCTATGCGGCGGGGTCGGAGGCGGTGAACACCCGCGAGCGGCTGGAACAGGCGGCGGCGCGGGGCAAGCTGAGCGACGCGCAGGCGCGCGACCTGCTCGATGCGCTCGATTTCCTGTCGAGGCTGCGGCTGCACCACCAGGCGCGGCTGATGTCCGACGGGCGGGCTGCGGACAATTTCCTCGACCCCGCGGAACTGTCGAATTTCGAGCGCGGGCATCTGCTGGAGGCGTTCCGGCTGATCGCGCGGATGCAGGCGGTGGTGGCCGAGGCCTATCCGGTCAACCTGCTCTGACATCGCGGCCCGCGTGGAGAGCGCGCCGCATGGTGCCGGTGCCGTTCGACACGCCACCCGAGCCGCGCGTGTGGCCTTGGGATCATCCTGGCCGAAAGGCAGAAAACCCGCCTTGCGGCGGGTTTTCCAGTCTCGGGGCAAGCTGACGGGGTCAGCTGCGGTGGGCCACTGCCATGAACGCCTCGACCTGGCCGCGCGACTTGGTCAGCAGGCTCGTGCCGATGATCGCGATCAGCGCGCAGACCACCCCATAGAGGGCGGGGTTGCCCAGCACCGGGATGCCGAAGATGTCCGGCACGCCGGCGAAGCGGGCGAAGGTGAAGACCAGCGACACGATCAGGCCCACGACCAGGCCGGCGATCACGCCTTCCTTGGTCAGGCCCTTCCACCACACCGACAGGATCAGCACCGGTGCGAAGGTGCTGGCCGCGATGCCGAAGCACATCGCCACCAGGATCGCGACGTTCTGATCCTTCAGCCAGATCGAGGCCGCCAGCGCGATCACCGTCAGCACGCCCGCGCCGATCTTGGCGAAGAGCACGCGCTCGCGGTCGGTGCTGTCGGGCCGCAGGACGCCGGAGTAGACGTCATGCGACAGGCTGGTGCTCATGGAGATGAGCAGGCCCACCGAGGTCGAGAGCATCGCCGCCATGGCGCCGGCCGCGATCACGCCCAGAACCACCTCGCCGCCCAGTTCCATGCCGATCAGCGGGATCGCCATGTTGGTCGCCCGGCCGCGCTGACCCGCCTCCAGCATCTCGATGAGATACGGATAGAGGGTGGTCATGGTGGCAAAGCCCACGAACAGCACCGCGATGTAGAACACCGCCAGACCGATGATGGTGATCTCGGCGCCCTTCTTGGCGTCGCGCGCGTCCTTCACCGTGTAGAAGCGGATCAGGATATGCGGCAGACCGGCCACGCCCAGCAGGAGCCCCAGCACCAGGCTGAACTGGTTCCAGCCGTCGGCCACGGCGACGCCCGGCGTCAGCGCGCTGGGCAGGTTCTGGAAGCCCTCGCGGACGGCCTCGGCCAGTACCAGGGCACCCCAGGCCTCGCCTTCGGCCAGCGGCTCCAACTCGGGCATCACCGCCACGGCCGAGGTCGGCGGGACGGTCTGCATGGCCGTCGTGATCATCGCGAACGGGTTGCCCCCGAAATGCACCAGCGCCGACAGCACCAGCAGCACCAGCATGGCCCCCAGCAGGATCACGCCCTGGATCGCCTGGTTCCAGGTGGTGCCCATCATGCCGCCCAGCACCACCATGAGACCCATGATGACGGCCGAGACGACCACGGTCAGGTTGTACTCCCAGCCCAGCAGCAGGTTGAACAGATGCCCCGCCCCCACGATCTGCGGCACCAGATACAGCGTGCCGATCACGACGGTCGTGAACATGGCCAGGAACTTCAGGCTGTTGCCGCCGAACCGGCTGACCAGCACGTCGCCGACGGTGAACTTTCCCGCGCTTTTCAGCGGACCGGCCAGGATGACGAGGACGAAGATCCAGGCCCCGAAGAAGCCGATGGCGACCCACCAGCTGTCGATGCCCGTGAGGGCAATGGCGCCTGCGACGCCGAGGAAGCTCGCGGCGCTGCAGTAGTCGCCGAACATCGCCCAGCCGTTCAGCCGCGGCGAGATCTTCCCCCCAGCGACGTAGTAGTCGGTCGTGGTGGAGGTAAAACGCTTGCTCCACCAGCTGATGTAGATCACTGCCGCCAGGCTGACGACGAGGATGGTAAAGGCAATGGGGTTCTGCATCACCCTCACTCCTTGTCCTGGTTGAGGAAGATGCGCGTGACGGCGAGGCCGACCGCGAACACGAGGATGCCGGTGTAGAAGGCCAGCGGCAGGCCAAGGAGCTCGATCTGGGCGACATGTGCGAATTCCGGCGTCGCGATCATCGCCGCGACGAAATAGATCACGCAGAACACCACCAGAAGCTTCACCGCGGCCCAGAGCTTCTGCTTGGTCGCGGCCTCGTCGAACGGCGTGTCCGACAATGAGGCATAATGCGCCTCGCTCGGCGGAGGCGCCGAGTTCTTGGTTTCGGATGACATGGAACCTCTCCTCCTCGTCTTGAGTGCGACACTAACGCGCGGGAGGTGAGGCCCATCGCACCGATCAAGCAGACGTTACCGTCCGCCGGAGCGGTGGATGGGATTAGGGGGGCAGCGGCGGGCCGGCACGGCTTCGCAGGTGCGGTTTGCTGAGCTAGTCTGGGCGCTTGGGAGAGGGCGGCCCAGCGCTGCGCGGAGGGGGGCGCTGGCGGGCAGGGGGGTGGCGATGACGCAAGCTGGAGAACAAAACGCACAGGGCCGCGGCCGTGTTCCGACCTTCCGGTCGGCGCCCCGCCGCCGGGGCCATTAGGCGCATCATGGCAGAGGCCGGCCGCTCCGAACGTCTTGCCAGGGCGCCAGCTCTGCGGGTGGGGCTGCGGCTGCGCATCATGCTGTTCTTTGCGCTGCTCGCCGTGGGGACCATCGCGGCGATGATCTTCGGCGCCTGGACGGCGGTGACGCAGTCCGAATACCTGTATCTATGGGAGGTGCCGGGCCTGTTCGACTCCAAGGTCCAGGGCTGGCTGTTCGCGGGGTTCCTGATCCTCGTTCTGGTCGGCGGCATCTGGCATGTCTTCGACACCCAGTTCGTGCGCGCCATCGAGCGGCTGGCGACGACGATCCGCACCCGCGCCCACGTCGATGTTCAGGGCGATTTCCCCGACGATCCGCTCTCGACCCGGTTCCTGGGCGATCTGGGGCCGGCGGTGGCCGAGCTCAGCCGGTCGCTGGCCACCACGCGCTCGACCCTGGCCGACTCGGTGGCGCGCGAAACCTCCCGCCTGTCCTCTGAAAAGGCGCTGTTGGAGACGCTGATCGCCGATGTGTCCGAGGCGGTCGTGCTGTGCCGGGGCGATTTCCAGCTGGTGTTCTACAACGGGCCGGCGGTCACGGTGCTGGGGGCGGCGGGGGTGCCCGGGCTCGACCGCAGCCTTCTGGACTACCTGCACCCCGGCCCGGTGCGCCATGCCTACGAGCGTCTCAGCCAGCTGGGCGACCCCGAGGTGACCTCGGACCTGATCTGCACCACGCAGACCAGCGGCCGGCTTCTGTCGGGGCGGATGCGGGTGCTGCCCCGCACCGATCCCGACCGCCCCCCGGGCTTCGTGCTGACCCTGCGCGACGTCACCGCCGAGCTTGCCACCCACTCCGCCCGTGAGGCGCTGCTGGCGGAGGTGTTCGACCGCGTGCGCCGCCCGGCTGCCGCGCTGCAGACCGTGGCGGGCGTGATGGCCGAGGACGCCGACATGGCCCGGCGGCCCGAGGTGACCGCGGCCCTCCTGTCCGAGATCCGGCAGCTTGGCGCGGCGATGTCCGAGCTGGGCCAGCGCTATGACGAAGGCCGGCTCGACTGGCGGCCGCTGACCCAGGTGCGGGCGCGCGACCTGATGGACGGGGTCAGTGCGCAGTTTGCGGCGCTGGGGCTGGGGCTCGAGACCGAGGCGCCGGACCTGATGCTGAGCTGCGACGGGTTCGAGCTGGCGCTGCTGTTGCGCTGGCTGGGGCAGCGGCTGTCGGAGGCCGGGCATGCGCGCCGCTTCACCCTGCGACTGACCGAGGAGGACGGGCCCGGCGCGGTGCTGGACCTGTTGTGGGAGGGCCCGCCGCTGCCGGTGGGGGAGTTCGAGCGCTGGCTGTCCGAGGGGATCGACCCGGACCTGCCCGAGCTGACCGCGCAGACGGTGCTGAACACCCATGGCACCGAGGCCTGGACCGAGCGCCGCGCGGACGGGCTGAGTGCGGTACGCCTGCCGATCCCGCGCGCCCGCCGCGCCACCCGCCGCCCCGCCCCCATTGCCCGCGCCGTGGTCTACGACTTCGAGCTTCTGTCCAAGGAGCGCAACGCCAGCGTGCTGGAGAGCCGGCTGCAGGACCTGACCTATGTGGTCTTCGACACCGAGACCACCGGGCTGGAGCCGGACAGCGACGCGGTGGTGCAGCTTGCGGCCGTGCGCATCGTCAACGGCCGGCGCCTGCGCGGCGAGGTGTTCGACACGCTGGTGGACCCCGGCCGGCCGATCCCCCAGGCTTCGACTGAGGTGCACGGCATCACCGACGACATGGTCAAGGGCGCGCCGGGGCTGCAGGACGCGGGGCGGCGGTTCCATGACTTCGCCCGCGGGGCGGTTCTGGTGGCCCACAACGCGCCCTTCGACATGGCCTTCCTGCGCCGGCACGAGGCCGCGATGGGGGTACGGTTCGATCAGCCGATCCTGGACACGCTGCTTCTGTCGGCGGTGGCCTTCGGCCCGTCGGACCTGCATTCGCTGGACGCGCTGACCGCGCGGCTGGGCATCACCCTGTCGGAGGAGGCCCGCCACACCGCCATCGGCGACACCATCGCCACGGCCGAGGCCTTCCTCAAGCTGATCCCGATCCTGCGGGCCCGCGGCTTCGAGACCTTCGGCGACGTGCTGACCCAGATGCGGCGCCACGGCACTCTGCTGCCCGACCTCAACGCAACGCAGCCCTGAGCCGGCAGGCCGGGGATCCGGCCGGCATGCGGCCTGGAGG
>SKMM01000251.1 GCA_007121055.1 Paracoccaceae bacterium
CTGCTTGTGAAGCGAGATCAGCATGCCAGCCCCCCATCCCGATAGCCTCGCAGAATCCATCGTGCCATGAACAGACCGGTCCGGCGAGGGTCTATGTGATCATCCGGGATGGAGCACCTAACCTTCTGTCCACGAAACCGGCAGCAGGCCACCGTTCAGTGGTCCTCACGCAGTAAGTCTCGCGGTCTCGTCCCATAGGGGCTGCAGGAGCGGAGCGCCGAAGTGATAGCCCTGAAGGCAGTTCAGGCCGAAGTCGGTGCAGGCGACGGCGTCGGCGGCGGTCTCGACCTTCTCACCCACCGTCAGCATCTCGAAATGCCGGCCGATCGACACCAGCGCCCGGACCAGAGCCTGGTTGTCGGTGTTGTGGCCAAGCCCGCCGATGAACTGTCCGTCGATCTTGAGGATGTCTAACCGCAAGTCCCGCAGGTAGCGGAACGAGGTGGCGCCCGCGCCGAAGTCGTCCAATGCGAAGGCCACGCCGCTGGCCTGCAGGCCCCTCATGAAGCTGGCCACCTGGTCGGGCCGGCCCATGGCCGAGCTCTCGGTGATCTCGAGGATCAGGCGCTCGCCGACGGTGGGGTCGGCGGCAAGGCCGCGCCGCAGGGTCTCTTCCCAGCGGGGCGCGCCGATCGAATGGGTCGACATGTTGACGGACAAGCGCAACCCCGGCTGTCTGCGCAAGGCCGCGAGCCCGAGGTCGAGGGCGAGCGTGTCGATCTCGGCGCCGAGTTCTGTCCCCTCCACCAGTTCGATGAAGTCTCCGGCCGGCAGGATCCGACCGCCCGGGTCGGACAGGCGGATCAGCCCCTCATGGAAGGCAGGCAGATGGGGCGTGCTGGCCTGGACCACCGGCTGGAATGCAAGGGCGGCGGCGCGGCTGGCCACCGCAGAGCGCACGGCCGCGATCATATCTGCTTGGGGGCAGGGCGCATCCCCCTTGCTGGGCGGCATAGCGGGGTTGCCGTCATCGACGCTCATAGAGCCAACCTCCTGGGCCGCCACGGCCCAAGGCCCGATCTGGCACCGAATCCCTTTCCACGACGTTAAGTGTGGCTGTTTGTTCGAATTAAGGAGATCGCGGTCTCAGCGAGACAGCAGGGCTTCGAGCACACGGCGCGCGTCCGGCCCGTTCCAGTCGGCGTCGCCGGTCAGGCGCGCCACCTCGCGCCCCTCGGGGTCTACCAGAACCGTCACCGGCAGGCCGAACACTCCCATGGCCGCGGCAAACCGCTGGCGTGGGTCGCGCAGGATCGGAAGGTGGTCCAGCCCCGCCTCCGCGTAGAAGCGGCGGATCACGGGGAGAGGGCTGCGCCCGGTGGCGACCGGCAGCACGGCGAGGTCTGGCCCGCCCAGATCCCCCTCCAGCGCGTCCAGCGCCGGCATTTCATCGCGGCAGGGCGGGCACCAGGTCGCCCAGAAATTCAGCACAATCCAGCGGCCGCGCCAGTCCTCGAACGCATGCTCGCCGTACTCGGCGTCGAGCAGCACCGCGGCGGGCACCTCGCGCGGAGTGTCGTGGATCACCAGGGCGCGCATGTCGCCGGCCCGCAGTGCGCGAAGGGCCTCCGGGTCTGCCATGGCGGCATTTGCAGCCAGCAGCAGCGCAAGATACACAACCGCGGCATGCAGTCGTCGAAGGGGCAGGGGCATGAGCGACACGACCTCCCGAGGGGTTCCGGGCGCCGGGGCGGCGCCGGGGTCAAACACCATGTGGGGCGGCCGATTCGCGGGCGGCCCCGACGCGATCATGGAGGCGATCAACGCCTCCATCGGCTTCGACCGGCGCCTGGCGGCCGAGGATATCGCCGGCTCGCGCGCCCATGCCGCGATGCTGGCAGCAACCGGCATCCTGAGCGATAGCGACGCCGAGGCGATCCGCAAAGGCCTTCTCACCGTGTTGTCAGAGATCGAGGCGGGGAAGTTCGGCTTCTCGACCGCGCTCGAGGACATCCACATGAATGTGGAGGCCCGGCTTAAGGAAGTCATCGGCGCGCCCGCCGGCCGGCTGCACACCGCGCGGTCGCGAAATGATCAGGTGGCCACCGACCTGCGGCTATGGCTCCGGACGCGGATGGAAGATGCCATCGGGGGGATCGCAGCGCTGCAGCGCGCGCTGCTGGCCCAGGCCGAGGCAGGGGCCGACTGGGTAATGCCGGGGTTCACCCATCTGCAGACCGCCCAGCCGGTGACCTGGGGCCACCACATGCTGGCCTATGTCGAGATGCTGGGCCGCGATGCGGGCCGTCTGCGGGACGCGCGGGCGCGGCTCAACGAATGCCCGCTGGGGGCGGCGGCGCTGGCTGGCACGTCCTTTCCCATCGACCGGGAGATGACGGCGCGGGACCTGGGCTTTGACCGGCCCATGGCCAACTCGCTGGACGCGGTGTCGGCGCGGGATTTCGCGCTGGAGTTCCTGTCGGCGGCGGCGATCTGCGCCATGCACCTGAGCCGGCTGGCCGAGGAGATCGTGATCTGGTCCTCGGCGCAATTCCGGTTCGTGGCCCTGTCGGACCGGTTCTCCACCGGCTCCTCGATCATGCCGCAGAAGAAGAACCCCGACGCCGCGGAGCTGCTGCGCGCCAAGATCGGGCGCATCCTCGGGTCCACCGTGGCGCTGTTCACGGTGATGAAGGGCTTGCCGCTGGCCTATTCCAAGGACATGCAGGAGGACAAGGAGCAGATCTTCGACGCCGCCGACACGCTGCTGCTGTGCCTTGCGGCCATGGAGGGGATGGTGCGCGACATGACGGCGAACCGGGTGGCGTTGGAGGCTGCGGCCTCGGCGGGGTTTTCGACCGCCACGGATCTGGCGGACTGGCTGGTGCGCGCCGCGGGCCTGCCGTTCCGCGACGCCCATCACGTGACCGGCGCGCTGGTCGCGCAGGCCGAAGCGAAAGGCTGCGACCTGGCCGACCTGACGCTGGACGAGATGCAGGCCCAGCATCCTGCCATCACCGCCGACGTGTTCGACGTGCTGGGTGTGCACAATTCGGTGGCGAGCCGCACGAGTTTCGGCGGCACCGCGCCCGAACGGGTGCGCGAGCAGGTGGCGGCGTGGACGGCGCGCTTGGGATGAAGCGGCTTCTCGTGTTCATCCTGTTGCTGGTGGTGGTCAAGGCCGTGCTGCTGACCCTGACGGGCTGCGGTGTCGCTGGAGCACCGGAGGCGCCGCCTCCGCCGTCTGGCGTCACGATATCGGGTGAGGCGCGGTTCGGGGTGAGCGGCCGATTCTGACCGGGGAGCGGCCAAAGGTTTCTACCGGAGGCCGAGTCGGCAGCGGCTTCCCTCGGCTGGAGCGCCCCTGCAGGTTCGGCGAATAACAAGCAATCACAGAGCTGTGCGTTTTGTCGCATGCAGGTATAGGAATTTGATTTGGGTCAAGGTTCGGTATTCCGTAGTGTGCAAACCAAAGGCACCTTTGAGGAGGAGACCGCCCATGACCCCGTATCTTGACCCGAGCTTGGCGGCTGCCTCGCGCCGGGGCTTCCTTGGCATTGCTGCCGGCGGGTTGGCCTATGCCGCCGCCCCGGGCCACGCCCAGGCCGAGGTGAGCACCAACGCCCGCATCGCGATCCTCGGCGCCGGGGCCGGCGGGATCGCCATCGCCAACCGGCTGGTGGAGCGGCTGGATGGTGCGCGCATCACCCTCGTGGATGGCAAGACCGAGCACTGGTACCAGCCCGGCCTGACGCTGATCGCGGCGGGGCTGCGGCCCGGCGACTATGCGCGGTCGCAGAATGCAAGCTGGCTGCCGCGGGGCGTGGACTGGGTGCAGGAATACGCCACCGAAATCGACCCCGAGGCGCAGGTCGTGCGCACCACCGGGGGCCAGCGGCTGGAGTATGACTATCTGATCGTATCCACCGGCCTCGTGCTGGACTGGGACGCGGTGGAGGGCTTCGACCTCGACCGGGTCGGCCCCGAGACCGGCACCGGCGCGCATTACGCGGGCCCCGATGCCGCGGTGAAGACCTGGGCCGCCATGGACGCCTTCACCGACCGTGGTGGGCACGCGCTGTTCTCGCGCCCCGCGACCGAGATGAAATGCGCCGGCGCGCCCATCAAGTACTGCTTCCTGACGGACGACTATCTGCGCCGGAAAGGCACCCGCGACGGCAGCCACATCACCTATGCCGCCCATTCGGGCATCCTGTTCGGCGTGCCGGTGATCAACGAGAAGGTCGTGCTGATCATGCGCCGGCAGGAGGTGGAGGTCTGCCACCACCATGTGCTGCAATCGGTGGACATGGACCGCAAGCGGGCGACCTTCCGCACGCAGGACGGCACCACCGACATCGACTACGACTTCTTCAACGTCATCCCGCCGCAGCGGGCGCCGCAGGTGGTCCGCGACTCGGGCCTGTCGTGGGAGGAGCGCTGGACGGACCAGGGCTGGATCGAGGTGGACATGCACACGCTCCGCCATGCCCGCTATCCCAACGTCTTCGGCATCGGCGACATCAACGGCGTGCCCAAGGGCAAGACCGCGGCCTCCGTCAAGTTCCACCTGCCGGTGGTCGAGGATCACCTGGTCGCGCAGATCCAGGGCCGCGAGGGCACGCTCAGCTACAACGGCTACACCTCCTGCCCGCTGATCACCCGCGTCGGCCGGGCGATGCTGATCGAGTTCGACTATCAGGACAATCTCGTGCCCTCCTTCCCCGGCATCGTGGCGCCGCTGGAGGAGCTGTGGATTTCCTGGCTGATGAAGGAAGTGGCGCTGAAGGCCACCTACAATGCCATGCTGCGCGGCCGCGCCTGAGCGCCTGAAGGGGAGTAGACAAGATGGAAGAGTTTTCCGTAGGCACCTTCCTTGCGGTGTTCGAAGAGATGTTCGGGCCGTGGCTGTTCTGGGCCATGGTGGCCGTGGCGGCCCTGATCACGGTGGCGTATCTGTATGTCCTGATCCGCGACCACGGCATGGGGATGCGGCGGTTCCTGCTGGCGCAGCTGTCGATGCCCATCGGGGCGGTGGCCGCGGTGGCCTTCGTGATGTGGATCACCAACTCGCGGATGGCCGATATCGGCGGGCCCATCGACTGGATCGTGCTTCTGGGCGTGGCGGTGCTGGGCGCCGGGGGGTTCTCGATCCTCGTCTATGTCGCGCAGTCGCTGATCCGCGGCAAGCGTGAGGAAGACCTGATCTGAGCCCGTGAGGGAGGGACGGCGCCGTCACCCGGCGCCGTCCCTTTGCATGTGCGCGGCACACCCTGTCAGTGCGGCGAAATCATCCTCGATCAGCCACACGGGGATGCGCTTGAGAAGATGCGACAGGCGCCCCTTGGCGCAGAATGCCGCCGCGAATTCATCGGGGCCCAGCCGGTGCGCCACCGCCCGAGCCATGCCCCCGGCCAGATACACGCCCCCCCAGGGCAGATGCACCAGCGCCAGATCGCCCGCCACGCCCCCCAGCAGCCGCACGAACAGCGCCAGCGCGGCCGCGGCGCCCGGATCGTCCGGCGCGCAGTCGATGACCGCCCGCGCCGTCCGCCCGCCATGCCCCAGAAAACGATCGATCTGCGCGAGGCCGCGGCCCGACAGCGTCTCCTCGATCTCGGGCGGCAGGCCGCGGGCGACCAGATCAGCCGCTAGCTTGGCCACCTGCCCGTCCAGCGCCGGCAGGGTGGCATGCCCCGCCTCCGATGCCGTGACCAGCCGCACCCCCGGGCCGTCATGCACCACCGCCGCGTTGAAGCCGGTGCCCACCCCGATCACCATTCGCGGCCCAAGCCCTGCCTCGCCCGCCACTACCTCCCGCAGCCCTCCGGCGGGCAGGGCGTCCAGCGCATGACCCTGCGCTTGAAGGTCGTTGAGCAGTAACGCTGGCACCCCGCCGCAGGCCTTCGACAGCCCTGCCTCGGAGATCTTCCAGTCGAGGTTGGTCATGAACGCCGCCCCCTCGGTGACCGCTCCGGCCACCGCCGCGCAGACCCCGCCCAGCTGCGGCCCGCCGAGCCTTGCCAGATAGTCGCCAATCAGCGCCTCCGGACCTGCAAAACCTGCGTTTTCCAGCCGCACCACCGTGTCCGGCAGCACCTCGGCCTCCCGCGCCAGCGCCAGCCGGCTGTTGGTGCCGCCGATATCGGCCACGAGGATGGGAAGGGGGGACATGGGTCTCTCCGCTCTGCGCTGCCTGCCGCGCCGCGGCGGCCGATTTGACAGTCGCGCCCGATTGAACAAGATTATTGCGCATGCACAAGGGTCGGGCGGCCCCCGACGCGGCTGCCCCGTCCCCAACCGCAAGGCGCGAGCAACGCGCATGAACGGGAGGGCACACGCCATGACCACACGCACCGCATCGCGTCGCCTCGCGGCGGGCGCCGCGACCTTGGCGCTGCTGGCGGGATCCGCCGCGGCGCAGGATCTGTTCCTGACCCCTGGCGAGGACGACCGCTTCGACTGGGACGGGCTGGCGGCCTTCGCCGAGGCCAACGACTTCACCGGCGAGACGCTGGAGATCAGCGGCGTCTGGACCGGAGCGGATGCCCAGATGGTCAACCGCGTCATGGCCTATTTCGCCGACGCCACGGGGGCCGAGGTCAGCTATTCCGGCTCGGACGGGTTCGAGCAGGACATCGTGATCTCGGCGCAGGCGGGCTCGGCGCCCAACATCGCGGTGTTCCCGCAGCCGGGGCTTGCCGCCGACATGGCCGCGCGCGGTTTCCTGACGCCGCTGGCCGAGGGCACCGACGACTGGATCCGCGAGAACTACGTGGCCGGTGAGGATTGGGTGGAGCTCGGAACCTTTGTCGACGCGGATGGGGACGAGGCGCTCTACGGCCTGTTCTACAAGGTCGATGTGAAGTCGCTGGTCTGGTATTCGCCCGACGCCTTCGAGGACATGGGCTATGAGATCCCCACCACCATGGAGGCGCTCAAGGAGCTGACCGAGCAGATCGTCGCGGATGGCGGCACGCCCTGGTGCATCGGGTTGGGGTCGGGGGCTGCCACCGGCTGGCCCGCCACCGACTGGGTCGAGGATTTCGTCCTGCGCATCGCCGAACCGCAGGTCTATGACGGCTGGGTGGACAACTCGGTGCCCTTCGACGACCCGGTGATCGTCGAGGCCATCGAGCTTTACGGCCACTTCGCCCGCAACGACGATTTTGTGCGCGGCGGTTCGCAGGCGGTGCCCACCACCGACTGGCGCGACTCGCCCTCGGGCTTGTTCACCTTCCCGCCCGAGTGCTTCATGCACAAGCAGGCCTCCTTCATCCCGACCTTCTTCCCCGATGGGCTGGACTACGGCTTCGACTACGACTTCTTCTACTTCCCGGCCTTTGAAGGGCAGGACCTCGGCGAGCCCGTGATGGGCGCCGGCACCATGTGGGCGATCACCGACGACGCGCCGGTGGCCCATGCGCTGATCGAGTTCCTGCAACTGCCCATCGCGCATGAGCTGTGGATGGCGCAGTCGGGTTTCCTGACGCCGCACACCGGGGTGAACCTCGACACGTTCTCCTCCGAGGCGCAGCGCGGCATCAACGAGATCCTGCTGGACGCCACCGTGTTCCGCTTCGACGCCTCGGACCTGATGCCGGGCGAGATCGGGGCCGATGCCTTCTGGTCGGGCATGGTGGACTACACCACCGGCACCCCGGCGGAGGAGGTCGCCGCCGAGATCCAGTCGCGCTGGGACGCCATGCGCTGAGGGGAGCACGGGCATGACCCCACTCCTGCAGGGCATGGTCACCATCCTGGTGGGGGTGACCGCCTGCGTCGCCTATTTCTGGCTGTCCAACTGGGTGCTGGACCGGGTGATCTTCCCGGCCCGGGGCCCCAATGCGGGCCGCAACATCAACCGGGCGAACCTGGTACGGCCCTGGCTGTTCCTGTTTCCGGCGATCTTCGTGCTGGGGCTGTATCTGGCCTATCCGGTGGTCGGCTCCTTCGTGCGGTCGCTGTTCGACCGGTCGGGGACCGAGTTCATCGGGCTGGGCAATTACATCGACCTGTTCAACTCGTCGGGCTTCAGGGTCGCCTTGCGCAACAACATCCTGTGGCTGCTGGTGGTGCCGGCTGCGGCCACGGCCTTCGGGCTGCTGGCCGCGCAGCTCACCGACCGGCTGTCCTGGGGCAACATCGCCAAGTCGATGATCTTCATGCCTATGGCGATCAGCTTCGTCGGCGCCTCGCTGATCTGGCGCTTCGTCTACGCCAACAATTTCGACATCGGGCTGATCAACGCCGTGCGCGGGGTCTTCGGCGCCGAGCGCGCCATCGACGTTCTGCAGATCCCGTTCTGGAACAACTTCTTCATCATGTTCATCATGATCTGGATCCAGACCGGCTTTGCCATGGTCATCCTGTCCGCCGCGCTCCGCAACATCCCCGAGGAGACCATCGAGGCCGCGATCATGGACGGCGCCGGGCCGTTCCGGCTGTTCTTCTCGGTGAAGGTGCCGCAGATCATGGGGACCATCGTGGTGGTGTGGACCACCATAACCTTCCTCGTGCTCAAGGTCTTCGACATCGTCTACACCGTGACGGGCGGCAATTTCGGGACCCATATCCTGCCCAGCTACATGATGAACTTCATGTTCCGCGACGATGGGCGGGCGACGGCGGTCGCCTTCGTCATCATGCTGCTGGTGCTGCCGGTGATGGTCTGGAACATCCGCCAGGCCCGGCGCGAACTGCGCTGAGGGGGGAGGCATGGACAACATCGCAGGTCGGAAATCTGGACTGAGCTGGGCGGTGAACCTGTCGGTGCTGGCGCTGGTGGTGCTGTGGCTGATCCCCACGCTGGGGCTGCTGGTGTCGTCCGTCCGCGACCGCGACCAGATCGCCGCCACCGGCTGGTGGATGACCCCCGTGCCGGTGGAGATGACCTTCCGCGTCCGCGTTGCCGCCCCCGACGAGCAGCAGGAGACCGACGCGGGCTTCGTGGTCGAGGGCAACGTGCTGGAAGAGCCCTCGCGCGCCCACTGGTTCGAGGGCGGGCGCGGGGCCGTCACCGCCTTCGGCACCCGCAGCGTGGACCCCACCGAATTCGCCCCCGGCGACAGTGCCGAGCTGCGCGGCGGCGGCACCCTGACCGTGGCTGCCGATGGCAGCTTCCGCATGGTTTCCGACGAGGGCTTCGGGCGCCCCGTCAACGTCCTCTTCCAGGCCCGCGTGCCGCCCCGCATCACCACCGAGAACTACGACACGGTGCTGACCGCCGACGGCATGGACCGGGCCTTCATGAACACGCTGACCGTGGCGATCCCGGCCACTGTCATTCCCATCCTGATCGCGGCCTTCGCCGCCTATGCGCTGGCCTGGATGGATTTCGTGGGCCGCGGCGTGCTGATCGCCGCCGTGGTGGGCCTGCTCGTGGTGCCCCTGCAACTGGCGCTGGTGCCACTTCTCAACCTGCACAACCAGATTGGCATCGGGCAGAGCTTCATGGGCATCTGGCTTGCCCACACCGGCTTCGGCATGCCGCTCGCGATCTACATCCTGCGCAACTACATGGTCGGCCTGCCCCGAGACATCATCGAGAGCGCGCGGGTGGACGGTGCGACCGACTTCCAGATCTTCACCCGCATCATCCTGCCGCTGAGCTTTCCCGCACTCGCCGCCTTCGCGATCTTCCAGTTTCTGTGGGTGTGGAACGACCTGCTGGTGGCCAAGGTGTTCCTGCCCTCTGGCTCGGCCAGTCAGGTGATGACGGTCCTGATCGCCGACGACCTGATCGGCTCGCGCGGGGGCGACTGGGGGATCCTGGCGGCGGCGGCCTTCGTGTCGATCGCGGTGCCGCTGTTGGTTTTCTTCACGCTGCAGCGGTATCTGGTGCGGGGTCTGCTGGCCGGATCGGTGAAATAGGAGGGACGGTTTGGCCGAGCTGAGCCTGCGCGACGTGTCCAAGGCCTTCGGGCCCACCGAGGTGCTGTCGGGCATCGACCTGCATATCGAGACCGGGGAGCTGGTGGTCTTCGTCGGCCCCTCGGGCTGTGGCAAGTCCACGCTGCTGCGGATGATTGCGGGGCTGGAGCAGATCACGTCCGGAACCTTGGAAATCGACGGGCAGGTGATGAACGACATCCCGCCCGCGCAGCGCGGAATCGCCATGGTGTTCCAGACCTACGCGCTCTACCCCCACATGACGGTGCGCGAGAACATGGCGTTTGCGCTAAAGATTGCCGGCCGCAAGCGGGCCGAGATCGACGACGCTGTGGAGCGGGCCGCGCGCACCCTGCAGCTCGACAAGCTGCTCGACCGCCTGCCCAAGCAGCTTTCCGGCGGGCAGCGCCAGCGGGTGGCCATCGGCCGGGCCATTGTGCGCGACCCCAAGGTCTATCTGTTCGACGAGCCGCTCTCGAACCTCGACGCCGCGCTGCGCGTCGCCACCCGGATCGAGATCGCGCAGCTGAAGGAATCGATGCCGGACTCGACGATGATCTACGTCACCCACGACCAGGTGGAGGCGATGACGCTGGCCACCCGCATCGTGGTGCTGGCCGGCGGCGGCATCGCCCAGGTCGGCCCGCCGCTGGAGCTTTATCAGAAGCCGCGCAACGAATTCGTGGCGCAGTTCATCGGCTCGCCCGCCATGAACCTCCTGCCCGGCGAGGTTGTGGAGACCGGCGAAACCACCCGCGTGCGGCTGGCCTCCGGCGCCGAGGCGCTGGCGGCCATCCCGACCCGGGACGGCGACCGCGGGATGACCGTCAATGTCGGCGTGCGGCCGGAGGATCTGGAGCTGACCGAGGAGGGTGGCCTTGTTTCCGGCCATGTGGCGTTGACCGAGGCGCTGGGGGAACTGACGGTCCTGCATCTCGGCCTCGGAGCCGAGGCTCCCGAGTTCCTTGCCAAGCTGCCGGGCATTCACGCCGGGCTGCGCGGCCGCACGGTGCATCTGGCGGCGCGGCCGGATCGGCTGCACCTGTTCCACGCGGGACAGTCGCTGCTGTACCGCTGACCGCACGCCGGGGGACCCGGCAGAGCCGGCCGGGTGGGCGGGCGTCCCACCCACCCCCGCCCGCTAGCTCGGTCCGATCAACCAACGACAGGGGCCGCGCGGGGGCTTGGCGAGATGCTCTGGCAAGCCGGCTTGCGGCCGACCGATCCCGCGGTCCATTCTGTCGTGATCATGCCTGACGGACTTCTTATCCTGCTGGGCGGCATCGGGGCGTTCCTGTTCGGGATGCACATCATGACCGCCGCGCTGCGCGAGCTTGCGGGCCCGCGCATGCGCGACATCCTCGCGCGGTTCACCCGCACGCCGCTGTCGGGGGCGCTGACGGGGGCCATGACCACCGCGGCGATCCAGTCCTCCACCGCCACGCTGATGATGACGGTGGGCTTCGTGGGCGCGGGGCTGCTGAGCTTCACCCAGGCGCTGGGCATCCTTTACGGCGCCAGCGTGGGCACCACCTTCACTGGCTGGATCGTGCTGCTGGTGGGGCTGCGGCTGCAGCTGGGGACGGTGGCGCTGGGCCTGCTGTTCGCCGCCGCGCTGCTGGCGCTGCTGGGCAAGGGGGCGGTGGCGCAGGCGGGGCGCGGGCTTGCGGGCTTTGCGCTGATCTTCATCGGCATCGACCTGATGCAGGAGGCGATGGCCGGCTATCGCGGCCAGATCACGCCCGACAGCTTCCCCGCGCCCACGCTGGGCGGGCGGCTGGTGCTGGTGGGGATCGGGATTGCGATCACGGTGGTCACGCAAAGCTCCTCGGCGGGGGTGGCGGGTGCGCTGGTGCTGCTGGCGGGCGGGGGCGTGTCCTTCGAGCAGGCGGCGGCCATGGTCATCGGGATGCATGTGGGCACCTCGATCAGCAGCTCCATCGCGGCGGTGGGCGGCACCCGGGCGGTGCTGCAGACCGCACTTGCCAATGTGATCTATCATGTGGCCGGGGGCGCGGTGGCGCTGTTCCTCATCGACGTGTTCGCTGCGGGACTGCGGGCCGGCGTGACGGGCGGGGATGCGCAGCTGACACTGGTGCTGTTCCACACGGGCTTCAACCTCGTCGCCCTGGCGCTGGCGCTGCCGCTGACGCGGCCCTTCGCGGCAGCCATCCGGTGGATGCTGCCCGATCCGGAGGATATGACCCCCGCCTCTCGGTTGGACGAGCGGCTGCTGGAGGACACCGACGCGGCGCTTGACGTGGCCGGATCGGTCCTGCGCGACATCTCGGCCGAGCTGTTCGTGCCGCTGGCTGGCGCCCTGCGGGCCGGCGCGGCGCCGGCTCCGCTGGTGGGGGGCACCGCGCGGGCGCAGGGGGATCTGGAGGCGCTGCAGGAATTCATGGCCCGGCTCCGCGTGGCCGAAGGGCGCGAAGCACAGCTCGACCGCCTCAACGGCCAGCTGCATCAGCTCGATCACCTGCGCCGGCTTGCCTACCGCACGAGTCAGGCGGCGCGGCTGCGGGGCGTGGTGCGCTCGGAGCCCCTTGTGCGGTCGGTGACGCTGCTACGGGGATGCCTGGAGCGCTACGGACGCGACCCCGACGAGGCCCTGGCCCGGCGGCTTGCGCGGCTGGAGGCGCGCCTGGCCCGGCGTGAGGCGCGGGCCCGGCACAGCACGCTGCGCCACCCGCCGCATGTGATGGGTCTGACCGTGGCCGAGGTGGTGCAGCTGACCGATGCGCTGCGCTGGATGCGCCGGACCACGAACCATGTGCAACGCATCCTGCATTACCAGGCCTTGATGGCGGTCCCCGCGGTGCACGATGCGCCCCCCCCCCGCAGCACCGCCGGGCGCGGATACCGCGACGGCGACTGTCCCGGCCATGCCCACGACTCCCCTGAAGGGCTGACCCACGACGGCGCGCCACGTCGGCCATTGCCGTTTGGAGCCATCGCGTGCGCGGGACCGACGCAAAAGCCAAATGCGCCCAAAAGGTGAGGTCAGATGCAGCGCCCATCTCCCAGCTTCTTGCCGGGTGACTGCAGGCGTCGGACCACGCGCCCCGTTCTTGTCAGAGCCGTCCCAGGCGTCGCCGCATTGCCCAGCCAAGGCCAAGGGCGGACAGCAACAACCACATGCCCGCCGGCAACGGAATGACAGCGGGCGGCCCCGATGTTCCCGGCGGCTGTCCGTTCGGGGGTGGTGAGAGGGGATGCTCGGGGTTCGGAAAGGGGGGCGGAAAGGGCTTTCCCGGTGGACCAGGCGGCCCTTCGGCGATGGGCGGCAGCGGAAACGGGCTAGGGAAGCCTGGGATGCTCGGCGGCCAAGGCGTCATGCCGCCGCCATTGCCGCTGGACCGAAAGCTGCCCCCAAAGCCCAGGAATCCGACCTGTGGCGGAATGCCAGAGCCTGTCGGCACCGGCACATTCGGGCGGATTTCTCGGGAGCCGAACACCTGCGGCACGGATTGCGCGAAGATGGGCGCGACCACGCCCACCGGCGGCGGTGCGCCCACGGGGGCGTCCGGCTCCTCGGGGCTGCAGAACTGCGCGACGAAGGCGCCGTAGCGCGCCACCACGTCCTCGCGCTCAAGGTCGATGTCATCGGGATATTGCTGGGCTGAGGCCCAGGTTGCGATATCGGGAAGATCCTCGCAGTCGCCGGTCATGCAGACGTGTGGCACGCCCGCCGATTTCCCTTTTGACGCGAAAAGGAGCCAAACGGAGTCGAGCTGGTCTTCTGGAACACAGGCGCCAAAGCCATCCTCGGAAAGGATTACCTGGGTGTCTATGGACTGATGTGTTGCCGACAAAGCGGCGCCGGCAGCGAACGCACCGGCCAGGCAGACTCCGACGGCCGTCCAGACACACCGATTCATGACCCACGCCTGCGCCCCGCCGCCCGCAAAGGACCAAGCGTCGCCTGCGCCCTGCCGGCGCGCACCTGCTTGATCTTGCAGGAAACAGGGAGGCATGACTGGCACAGCCCTAATTTCAGCGATACGTTTCATAAAATTTGACTAGCCTATGCCTCCACGGCTTTCAATCGGACTTGAAGAGAGTTCGTCCGCTTTTTGAGTTTTTGGTAAATTTATCGCTGGTCGGGTCGGCGCCGATTGCCCGTTCGGCACCCTCGGGAATTTCAGATCATAGCTCCGCTGAAACGATGGCGGAGAGCGGGCGGTGTGCCCGTCCGGCCAAGGCTCTCCGCAAGCAAGATTGGTTGGCACCTGCTGGTTGCGCCAAAAGGCCGGGGAAAAGCCTAACTGTCACATCCCGTGTGATTATACGGTCTTTTCCTGAAGAGTTCCGGCCGCTGACGTTGCCAGTCCTTGAGAGCGTCGATGGGCGTTCGGCCTTTCAGGACGGATTGGGGGAGC
>SKMM01000222.1 GCA_007121055.1 Paracoccaceae bacterium
AGTTTTCCGGCACATTCGGCAGGTCGTAGTTGTAGACATGCCGCACCAGCGGGATGTCGAGGCCGCGCGCGGCCACGTCGGTCGCCACCAGCACCTTCACCGTGCCGCCGCGGAACGCCGCGAGCGCGCGCTCGCGCTGCCCCTGGCTCTTGTTGCCGTGGATGGAGGCGGCGGCGAAGCCCCAGCTGTCCAGCAGTTTCATCAGCTTCTCGGCGCCGTGCTTGGTACGGGTGAAGACCAGCGCGGCCTCGCCGGCGTGCTTGCCGAGATACTCCTCCAGCAGCCGCGCCTTGTCGCCCTGGTTGACGAAATGCACGCCCTGGTCGATGCGCTCCACCGGCTTGCCGGGGGCGGCCACCTGCACCCGCAGCGGGCGGGTCAGGTAGGTGGCGGCAAGCTCCTCCATCTCCTTCGGCATGGTGGCCGAGAACAGCAGCGTCTGGCGCGCGTCGGGCAGGTGGCGCGCAATCTTCCGCAGCGCGTGGATGAAGCCCATGTCGAGCATCTGGTCGGCCTCGTCCAGCACCAGGTGCCGCGTTTCACCCAGCGACAGGGCGCGGCGCTCCAGCAGGTCGATCAGCCGGCCCGGCGTCGCCACGAGGATGTCGGTGCCGCGGGCGAGCCGCTGCGCCTGGCCGTTGAGGCCGGCGCCGCCCACCACGATCTGCACCTTCAGGGGCGTGCCGCGGGTGAGGTCCGAGAGCGACCCCGCGATCTGGTTCACCAGTTCGCGGGTGGGCGCGAGGATCAGCGCGCGCACGGATTTCGGCGCGGCCCGGCGCCCGGCGGTGAGCCCCTGCACCAGCGGCAGCCCGAAGGCGAGCGTCTTGCCGGTGCCGGTCTGCGCAAGCCCCATGAGGTCGCGGCCGGCCAGAACGCCGGGGATGGCCTGGGCCTGGATCGGGGTGGGGGCGGTGAAGCCCAGGGCGGTGAGCCGGTCGATCAGTTGCGGCGCCAGCCCGAGGCTGTGGAAATCGGTCAAAGCATGTCCTTTCGGCGGGCAGCGCCCGCGCGGGAGCCCCATCGCAGGGGCATGGTTGGTCGAAACGGCCCGGAACGGACCGCCTGCCCCCCTGCGTGACTGTGGGAACGGAAAATGCCGCCTGTGCGGCCCCGCCGGAAATGCGCCATGGCGCAAGGCTGCTCACGCGGCAGCGGGCGGATGGCAGACAGATCGTCCGTGCCGGCCGAAAAGTCAAGCCTGCGCGTGGCTCAGAACCGCCAGTCGAACCGCCGCGCCAGAACCATCCGCGCGCCCAGCTGGTGGCGCGACCCCTGCGCGGTGATGGGCGAACGTTCGGCATCGCGGCGCAGCCGGTCGTATTCGATGGAGGCGGTCAGCCCCCAGTTCTCGTCCAGCCGCAGCAGCAAGCCCAGCTCGGCCCCCACCGACACGAGCCCTGACGAAGGCCTGAATGCGACGAAGTCCGACCGCGCGGCCTCGGCCTCGGTGACGCCGAAATAGGTCCGCACGAAGCGCGCGTCGCCAAAGGCCGCGCGCGGGCCTGCCGTCAGCATCAGGTTGGGCCCCACCCGCCACAGCGCGTCGCCGCCCAGCTCGCCCGCCCAGCCGCCATGCCCCACCACGCCGTGGCGCACATCGGCGAAGACGCGCCAGGTGTCTGCGACGTAGCGCACCCGCACCCCCAGCTCGACCGACAGGTCGACCCGGTCCAGCCCGGCCAGCTCCGGGTGGTCGGCGGCTCTGCGCCCCTGGATGTAGCGCGCCGCCCCGGCCACGCGGAAGCCGCGCTCCAGAGGCACGGCCTGCGGGTCGCCGAACTCCAGGTTGCCGATGCGGATGTGGTGGAGCTGGAAGTTGCCGGTGGGTCCCGCGAAGCCGCTGCTGGCGCCGAAATAGGCGGGCGTCAGCCGTACGCCGGCCCCGAGGGTGAAGGTTACGCGCGACGGCGGTTCCACCGCGCTCGGCTGTGGTTCGACTCCGCCCAGCCGGGTTTCGACCCCGCCCAGCGTCGGCTCGATCCCCCCCGGCTGCGTTTGGGCCGCCACGGGCGCGGCAAGAGCGGCCAGCGCCCCGAGGAGGACCCCCACCACCCCGGCCCGACGGGCGGTGGTGCGGCCGGAACGATTGGAGCTGAGCATGGGCAACCACCTGACATATGGATCATCTGGGCGTCCATGCAGCACGTTCCGGTGTCCCTGCGCAAGCCTCGGCGGTGCGATTGCATCCCGCGCCTCCAGCCCCTAAGGCCACGGCGGGCAACCAACGTCATCGGGGGGCGGCACGTCATGGCGCGATCGACACGGGCCGAGGCCTTCCGGCGCGGGGTGGGCGACGGCGCGCCCTTCCTGCTGGTGGTGGCGCCCTTCGGCATGGTGTTCGGGGTGATCGGGGTGGAGGCCGGGCTGAACCTCGCCGAGGTGATGGGCTTTTCCATCTTCGTCATCGCGGGCGCGAGCCAGCTGGCGGCGGTGCAGCTGATGGCCGAGGGGGCGCCGCTGGCGGTGGTGCTGGCCACGGCGCTGGCGATCAACCTGCGCATGGCGATGTATTCCGCAGCCCTTGCCCCCCATCTGGGCAGCCTGCCCATGGGCCGGCGCGGGGTGATGGCGTATTTCCTGGTGGACCAGAGCTTTGCCGCCAGCGTGCTGGAGTTCGAGCGCCGGCCGGAGATGTCGGTGGAGGACAAGGCCGCCTATTTCTTCGGCGTGATCGCCCCGGTCTGCCTGCCCTGGTATGTGGCCACGCTGGCGGGCGCGCTGCTGGGCACGGGGCTGCCGCCGGGCTGGGGGCTGGATTTCGCCGTGCCGATCACCTTCCTCGCGGTGATCGCGCCGATGTTGCGAACCACGGCGCATGTCGTGGCGGCCGCGGTGTCGGTCGTGGGCGCGCTGGCGCTGTCGGTGCTGCCGTGGAACCTCGGGCTGCTGGCGGCGGCGCTGGCCGCCATGGCCGCGGGCGCGGCGGTGGAGATCGCGGCCGAGCGGCGGGCCGTGCGATGAGCCTGTCGGCCACCGAGATCTGGGCGGTGATCCTCGCGCTCGGCGTGGGGACGTTCCTGCTGCGGTTTTCCTTCCTCGGGCTGGGGGGCGCCAGCGGCTGGCCCCCCCTGATTCTGCGGCTTCTGCGCTACACTCCGGTGGCGGTGATCCCCGGGCTGGTGGCGCCGCTGGTGCTGTGGCCGGCGGCGACGGACGGCAGCCCGGACGCGCCGCGGCTGGTGGCGGCAGCGGTCACGCTGGGCGTGGGGTTGTGGCTGAAGAGCGCCACCTGGGCGATTCTCGCGGGGGCTGCGGTTCTGACGGCGATGCTGCGGCTGGGGCTCTGAGTCTTCAGGCCGGCGGCGCCAGGCTGCGGGCCAGTGCGCAGAATCGCTCAAGCTCGATTTCTTCGGCCCGGGCGGTGGGGGGGATGCCGGTCGCGACCAGATGCGCCTCGATGTCGGGCGAAAGCTCGCGCAGGGCGGCACGCAGCATCTTGCGGCGCTGGTTGAAGGCCGCGGCCACCACGCGCTCCAGCACCTTCGGGTCGGCGGGAAAGCGGGGGGTGGGCAGGGCGGTCAGTTGCACCACGGCCGAGTCGACCTTCGGCGCCGGCGTGAACGCCCGCGCGGGCAGGCGCAGCGCGATCTGCGCGTCGCAGCGCCACTGCGCGGCCAGCGCAAGCCGGCCATAGGCCTTGGAGCCCGGCCGCGCCACGATCCGCTCGGCGACCTCGCGCTGGAACATCAGCGTCAGGCTTTGCCAGAAGGGCGGCCAGTCGGGCGGCATCAGCCAGCGCAGCAGCAGTTCGGTGCCGACATTGTAGGGCAGGTTCGACACCACCCGGATCGGCGGGGTCAGATGTGCGAGCGGGTCGATGCGCAGCGCGTCGCCCTCGATCACCGTCAACCGCCCGGGATGGGCCGCGGCAATCTCCGCCAGCGCGGCGAGGCAGCGCGCGTCGCGCTCGATCGCCAGCACATGGCGCGCGCCCGCGGCCAGCAGCCCGCGCGTGAGGCCCCCGGGCCCCGGGCCCACCTCCAGCACGTCGCAGGCGCTCAGGTCGCCCGCGAGCCGCGCGATGCGGTGGGTCAGGTTCAGATCCAAGAGGAAATTCTGCCCCAGCGCCTTGCGCGCGCTCA
>SKMM01000059.1 GCA_007121055.1 Paracoccaceae bacterium
GGCCGCGGGCGCAGCGCTCGCAGACGACAAGACCGCGGGGGGCACGCCCGCACACAGGAACGCGGCGGGCGCCCAGCCCGCAGAGGGACAGCAAGAGGACGCGCGACGTGGCTGACGGACCTGGTTTCGTGATCAAGCCGATGGACCAGTTCATCGTGAAACCGCTGTTCGGCGGCGACGTGGTGCACTGGTACACCCCCACCAACGTCACGCTCTGGATGGCGCTGAGCGTCGCCGCGGTGGCGCTGCTGCTTGTCTACACCACCCGAGGCCGTGCCCTGGTGCCGACGCGCGGACAGTCGGTGGCGGAGCTGTCCTACGGCTTCATCTACAAGATGGTCGAGGACGTGTCGGGCAAGGACGCCGTGCGCTTCTTCCCCTATGTCATGACGCTGTTCATGTTCATCCTCTTCGCCAACGTGCTGGGGCTGATCCCGTTTGCCTTCACGCCCACCTCGCACATCGCGGTCACGGCGGTGATGGCGCTGGCGGTGTTTCTCACCGTCACCGCGCTCGGCTTCATCCTGCACGGCATGAAGTTCCTGCAACTGTTCTGGATCTCCTCCGCCCCCCTGCCGCTGCGGCCGGTGCTGGCGCTGATCGAGGTGATCTCGTATTTCGTGCGGCCGGTCAGCCACTCCATCCGTCTTGCCGGCGCGATGATGGCGGGCCACGCGGTGGCCAAGGTGTTCGCGGGCTTTGCCGGCGCGCTTGGTGTCGGTGCCGTCATCCCGATCGTGGCCGTGACCGCTCTCTACGGGCTCGAGCTGCTCGTGGCGCTGATCCAGGCCTATGTCTTCACCATCCTGACCTGCGTCTACCTCAAGGACGCGCTGCACCCGCATCACTGATCCGGGTCCGGTCATCCCCAATCCCCAGCTTCCATCAACAGGAGAACGACCATGGAAGGCGATATCGTCACAATGGGTGCCTACCTCGGCGCGGGCCTGGCCTGCCTCGGCATGGGCGGTGCGGCCATCGGTGTGGGCCATGTGGCCGGCAACTACCTCTCGGGCGCGCTGCGCAACCCGTCGGCGGCGCCGGGCCAGACCGCCTTCCTCTTCATCGGCATCGCCTTTGCCGAGGCGCTGGGCATCTTCTCGTTCCTCGTCGCCCTTCTGCTGATGTTCGCCGTCTGATCCGGCACTCCGGTCGGGGAAGGGCCCTGCCCGCCCCGGCCGGCCGAGCATTGGCGGCATAGGAGACCGGCATGGACAGCCAAGTGGACGAACTGGAGGTCGCCCGTGAAACCGTGGGCATGCCCCAGCTCGATTTCGCCACCTTCCCGAACCAGATCTTCTGGCTCGTGGTGTCGCTCGTCGCGATCTACCTGATCCTGACGCGGGTGGCGCTGCCGCGCATCGGCGCGGTTCTGGCCGAGCGGCGCGGGGCGATCACCAACGACATCGCCCGGGCCGAGGCGCTGAAGCAGCAGGCCGAAGAGGCCGAGCGCGCCTACGAGAAGGCGCTCGCCGATGCCCGCGCCGAGGCGCAGCGGATCATCGAGAAGACCAAGGCCGAGATGCAGGAGCAGCTCGACATCGCGCTCCAGAAGGCCGACGCCGAGATCGCCGCCAAGACCGCGGAATCCGAGCGCCGGCTGGCCGAGATCCGCGAGAACGCGGCCACCGCCGTGGAGGAGGTCGCCCGCGACACCGCCCGCGAGGTGGTGGAGATGCTGGGCGGCAAGGCCGACGGGCGCAGCATCAACGCCGCCGTATCGGCCCAGTTGAAGGAGCAGGCGGCATGACCCGGCTGATCGCGCTTCCCGCCCTTCTGGTCGCAGGGCCGGCGCTGGCGGCGGCGGGGGATTATCCCTTCCTGTCGCTCTACAACACCGACATCGTGGTGCTGATCGCGTTCGTGCTGTTCATCGGCATCCTGGTGTATTTCAAGGTGCCGGGGTACATCACCGGCTTCCTCGACCGCCGGGCCGAGCAGATCCGCGCCGACCTCGACGAAGCCCGGCGCCTGCGCGAGGAGGCCCAGCAACTCGTCGCCGGCTATGAGCGCAAGCTGCGCGAGGTCAAGAACCAGGCCGACCGCATCGTCGTCCGCGCCACGCAGGAGGCCAAGGACGCGGCCGCCCAGGCCCAGCGCGACATGGAGGTGCAGGTTGCCCGGCGGCTGGCCGCCGCCGACGAACAGCTCGCCGCCGCCGAGGCCGAGGCGCTGCGCAGCGTGCGCAACCGTGCCGTCGCCGTCGCCATTGCCGCCGCGGCCGACGTGGTCGCCCGCCAGATGGGCGACGAGGACGCCGCCCGGCTGATCGACGATGGCATCGACACCGTGGACGCGCGCCTCGGCTGACCGCATCGGTCGGGTCGATCATTTGCAGATTTGGCATCAACGGGGCGCCCACAGGGCGCCCCGTCATGTTTCGGAACACGCGATGCGCGCGCGGAAGACTCATCCAATGGTAACGGGTAACCAGGATAGATGTTGCCAGCTGCACCCGATTCGACCTATCGCTAAAGGGTGCAGAGGCGTTGTCGCCCGCCCGCTCCGAGGCAGCACATTGAAGGCAGACCATCCCAGGCAGATCCCGAAAGGCAGACCCATGCGCAAGACCCTGACCGCCGTCGCGCTGGCCACCCTGGCCCTTCCGCTGGCCGCCAGCGCCCTCGACGCCCGCGCCATCGAGAACGCCTGCAACCGCTCGGACCGTGCCGGCGCCACCCGAGGCCTGTGCGCCTGCGTGCAGCAGGTGGCCAACCGCCACCTCAACCGCAGTGACCAGCGCCAGGCGGCCCGTTTCTTCTCCGACCCCGACCGCGCCCAGGCCGTACGGGTCTCGCGATCCGACCGCGACCGCGCCTTCTGGCAGCGCTATCGTGCCTTCGCCAACGACGCCGAGGCCCGGTGCCGCTGACACCGGGCCGGTGTCATGGGGCCGGGTACAGCCGGCCGATGATACGGAAACGGTGACAGCACGACCCGGTGCAAGGGGCGCGGCCTGGGGGTTGCTTGGACGATGGTGGTGACACCCTGCCGCCAAGCACGGGCCGCCAGACCGAGGACGATTGCACGGTGCCGGTGACACTATGTCTCTGACGAGGATCGTCCTGCTCACCGGGGCCGGCGTGTCGGCTGAGAGCGGGCTGGGGACCTTCCGGGACGTGGGCGGTCTGTGGGACCGGTACGATCTGGCCGATGTGGCCACGCCCGAGGGCTTCGCCCGCGACCCGGCCCTCGTGCTCGACTTCTACAACGCCCGCCGCGCCAACATGCGCGCGGCCAGTCCCAACGCCGCCCACCAGGCGCTCGCGCGGCTGCAGCGGGCCTGGCCAGACCGTGTCACGCTTGTGACCCAGAACATCGACGACCTCCACGAGCGCGCCGGCAGCCCCGCGGTGGTCCACATGCACGGCGAACTGGGCCAGGCCCGGTGCGCAGCCTGCGGCCATCTCTGGCCCGCCCCCGAGGCCATGTCCCCCGCCGACCCCTGCCCCGCCTGTACCGCGCCCGCCACCCGTCCAGACGTGGTCTGGTTCGGCGAGATCCCCTACCACATGGAGCGCATCGGCGCCGCGCTGGCCGAGGCCGATCTCTTCGTCGCCATCGGCACTTCCGGGGCGGTCTACCCCGCCGCCGGCTTCGTGGCCGAGGCCGCCGCCCGGGGCGCCCGGACGCTCGAGATCAACCTTGCCCCCTCCGACGTGGCCGACGCCTTCGACGACCGCCTGCTCGGCCCGGCCACCAAAACCGTTCCCGCCTGGGTCGCCTCCCTCATCGACTGACACCCCCCTTGCGCGCCCAGCCCAGCCCTGGAAGCTCCCCGAAGCGCTGCGCAGCGCCCGCCGGCTGCCGCTTCCCAGGAAAGGCAACCCGCGGTCCCTGCGATCAGCCACCGCATCCATGCAAAGGCAATCGCGGTGCCGCACCATGGCCCGGCGAGCTTTGCGCCAGCCCCTGACCGCAACGCCCCCGAGACATCCCCGTTGCCGTGTCGGACCGCGCCATCGCCGTCCCTGGACACACCGCGAGGACGCGCCCCGGCCCAGGCCGCCCCGCCAGCCCCGCGCCCTCGGCCGGCGCAGCCACAGTGGCTCAGGTTCAGAGACGCGCATCGTCCGGCCAC
>SKMM01000163.1 GCA_007121055.1 Paracoccaceae bacterium
CATCAGGGCGATATCCGCGGCCGTAGTGGGCTCCCAGAACCCAAGCAGGCCCCAACCCCCACCGCCAGCCCTCCAGAACGCAGGCTCCATGTGGTGCAGGAGTTTCCACACAGCCTAGGCCGTTTCGATGACTGCGGTCGGAGGCGAGCGCTCGGTGCCTGCGTGGCGGGGTGGCGTTGGCGGGGATCACTCGGCGCTTGCCTCGCGGCCCGCAGTCTTCCATCATCAGAGCCAGACAAGGGAGGGGCCAATGTCTGACAATCCGGCGTCCACCGTGGCAGCCACCCCGGTGGCCGCGCTCAACCTGACCGAAGAGGACCTGCGTGCCGCGCTGCGGGCGGGGCTCGCGGATTTCAAGGCGGTGCCCATCTTCGGGCTGTTCTTCGCGTCTTTCTATGTCGCGGGGGGGCTGGGGCTGTGGTTCGGGCTGATCGCCAGCGGCCAGCCGGCATGGTTCCTGCCCGTCGCGGCCGGGTTCCCGCTGTTTGCGCCCTTCGCCGCGGTGGGGCTTTACGAGGTGTCGCGCCGGCGCGAGGCGGGTGAGCCGCTGTCCTGGGGGCCGATCCTGTCGGCGCTGAAGGGGCGCGGCGACGGGCAGCTCGCGCTGATGGCGGTCGGGGTGCTGATCGCCTTCGGGTTCTGGATCATCCTGGCGCGGGGGATCTTTGCCATCTTCCTCGGGCGGTCGGGGATCGGGGCCGAGTCCATCGGCATCCTGTTCACCCTGCCGGGGATCGGCATGGTGATCGTGGGCACCGCCGTGGGCGGGATCATCGCGCTGGCGCTGTTCACCGTGACGGTGATGAGCCTGCCGATGCTGCTGGACCGCGACGTGGATTTCGTCACCGCGATGATCGCGAGCGCCCAGACAGTGCAGGGCAATCCGCAGGTGATGCTGAAATGGGCCGCGCTGATCGTCGCGCTGCTGATCGCGGCGATGATCCCGCTGTTCCTGGGGCTGTTCGTGGTGCTGCCGGTGCTGGGGCATGCGACCTGGCATCTGTACCGGCGGGCGATCTCGTCCTGACTTCGGGGCCTTCGGGGGTGCAGGGGCCTGCGCGCGGCGCGGGCCCCTTGGCGTTCGGGGCTCAGATCAGCAGGGTGACGCCCAGCATCGCGGCGAAGGCCAAGACCACCACGGCGCCGAGGCCCTCGTTGCCCATCTCCGAGCTCGCCTCGGGGAGCAGTTCGGAGAAGATCATCCACAGCATGGCGCCGGCGGCGAGGCCGAGCCCCACCGGCAGCCAGGGCGCGAAGGTCAGCACGAACAGGAAGGCCGGGACCGCCAGCAGGGGCTGGGGCAGGCTGGAGAAGATGCTCCACAGCGCGGCCTTCAGCACCGTGGCGCCGCGGGGGACCATGATGAGGGCGATGGCCAGCCCCTCGGGGACGTTGTGCAGTGCGATGGCGATGGTGATGAAGTCGCCCAGTTCGCGCCCGCCGCCATAGCCCACGCCGACGCCCACGCCTTCGGCCGCGGAATGGGCGGTCATGATGCCGATGATCAGCAGGATCTTGGTGGCATCCGCGCCCCGGACATTGGCGATGGAGGCGTCCTTGTGGCGTTTCAGCCAGCGGTTGGCGAGGAGGATCAGCGCGACCCCGGCCAGCACGCCCAGGAGGGTGCGCACGGGGCTGAACTCGAAGCCTTCGACGATCAGGCTGTAGCAGGCCGCCAGCATCAGCCCCGCCGCCACCGCATTGCCGATGCCGAGCCAGCGCGTGGTGACGTTGCGGCCGGCAAGGAGCGGCAGCGCCCCGAGCCCGGTGGCCAGCGCGGTGATGAGCGCGGCCACGAAGACAAGCAGAATGGTGGGCTCGGACATGAACGACGCTCCGCAGGCTGGCTGCGGTCAGATTAGAATCGTTCTAATCCTTGTCAACCCGGCGCCGGTGCATGGCCCGGACGGCGAGGAGCCCCAGCACCACAAGCAGCGCCGCGGTCAGGCCGGCGGTGACATTGCCCAGCGCCGCGCCGATCTGCGCCACGCTTTCGGCGAACACGAAACCCAGGGTGGTGTAGATGCCGGCCCAGGTGACCTCGCCCGCGACGCTTGCTGCGCTGAAGCGGCGGTGGGCCATGCGTGCGGCCCCCGCGAGGTAGCAGACATAGGGCGCGAGAGGGCTGAACAGCCAGCGCGAGAGGTAGACGCCGACAAGGCCATGGCGGTGCACCAGCACCTCGGCCCGCGCCACGGTGGCCTGGCGCGGCCGGGTGTGGGCAAAGCGCATCACCAGCGGACGGCCGCCCGCCCGGCCCAGCGCATAGGCGGTCTGGTCGCCTAGCAGCGCCCCGCCCACCGCCGCCGCGAACACCGCAAGCAGCGCCATGTCCCCGCCGGCCGCGAGGCCCCCCGCCGTCAGCACCATCAGCGAGGCCGGCAGCGGCAGCGCGAGGCAGCTGCCGAAGGTGACCGCCGCGAGCAGCCAAGGCCCCCAGACCGGGACGAGTTCCAGCAAGGCGTCGGTCATGGCTCTTTCTTGGTTCGATTTGGGGGGCGTCAGCGGCCGAGGTCGCGCATGCCGTCTGTGAGGCCTTCGAGGGTCATGGGGACCATGCGGTCCTCGAAGATGCGGCGGATCAGGCGGATGGAGGTGGAGTGGCGCCAGAACCGCTCGGGGGTGGGGTTGATCCAGAGGTTGGCGGGCCATTGCGCGCGGGCGCGTTCGAGCCAGAGCTGGCCGGGCTCCGCGTTCCAGTGCTCGTTGGCGCCGCCGGGGTGGGTGATCTCGTAGGGGCTCATGCTGGCGTCGCCCACGAAGATGCATTTCCAGTCGGAGCCGTAGGTGCGCAGGACCTCGGCGGTGGGGGTCTGGGCGTCCCAACGGCGGCGGTTGTCGCGCCAGACGCCCTCGTAGAGGCAGTTGTGGAAATACCAGTGGTCGAGGTGCTTGAACTCGGCGCGGGCGGCGGAGAAGAGCTCCTCGACCACGCGGACATGGGGGTCCATGGAGCCGCCCACGTCGAGGAAGAGGAGCACCTTGACGGCGTTATGGCGCTCGGGGCGGGTGCGGACGTCGAGCCAGCCCTGTTCGGCGGTGGCGCGGATGGTGCCGGGCAGGTCCAGTTCCTCGGCCGCGCCCTCGCGGGCCCAGCGGCGCAGGCGGCGCAGCGCCACCTTGATGTTGCGGGTGCCGAGTTCGACCGTGTCGTCGAGGTTGCGGAACTCGCGCCGGTCCCAGACCTTCATCGCGCGCCGGTGGCGGCTGTCCTTCTGGCCGATGCGGACGCCTTCGGGGTTGTAGCCGTAAGCGCCGAAGGGGGAGGTGCCGGCGGTGCCGATCCATTTGGAGCCGCCCTGGTGGCGGCCCTGCTGGTCCTTCAGGCGCTCGCGCAGGGTCTCCATCAGCTTCTCGAAGCCGCCCAGCGACTCGACCTGGGCGCGTTCCTCGGGGGTGAGGTGGCGCTCGGCGAGCTTGCGCAGCCAGTCCTCGGGGAGGTCGAGGGCCTCGAGGATCTGCTGCGGCGTGATCGTCTCGAGACCCTTGAAACTGGCGGCGAAGGCGCGGTCGAAGCGGTCGATGTGGCGCTCGTCCTTCACCATGGCGGTGCGGGCAAGGTAGTAGAAGCCCTCGACATCATAGGTCACGAGGCCCGCGACCATGCCATTGAGGAAGGCGAGGTACTCGCGCAGGCTGACCGGAACGCCGGCGTCGCGCAGATGGGCGAAGAAGGTCAGGAACATCGCAGGCTGCCCCGGGGGTCCATGGATAGGACCTATCACAGCATCCGTTCGATGGCGATGGCGGCGAAGAGGCCGAGGAGGCCGCCGGCGATGCCGCCCACGGCGGCGTATTGCGCGATGTCGAGCCGGTTGCCCCCGCGCCGCCGCGCGGTCAGTCCGCCCCAGACCGCCCCCGCCACCAGACCCGCCAGCACGATCATGTCCTTGTCTCCTTCGTTGGTCCTGCCCGGGGGCCGATCTCCGGGCCTTCATGGCAGGCCGGGGCGGTGTCCGCCAGCCCCGGGGGGCGGTGCGGTTCGGGTGTCAGGCCGACGGCCGTGGATCGGGCGTGCGGGGACCGGGGCCGGTCCTTGCCGTCGGGTCCGGGCGTGGGGGGGCTA
>SKMM01000247.1 GCA_007121055.1 Paracoccaceae bacterium
CCTCGCCCCCGGCGCCCCGGCCGATCTGGTGATCTGCCGCGCCCGCAGCTTCAACGAACTCCTCGCCCGCCCCCAGGCCGACCGCATCGTGCTGCGCAACGGCCGCCCCATCGACCGCACCCTCCCCGATTACGCTGAACTCGACCCCCTCATGAGGACCCCATGACCGCCAACATCGCCGCCGCCCGCCAGGCGCTGTCGCATCTGGAGATCGACGACAACCCCGTCTCCATCCGCGCCAAAAGCCGCGACTTCTTCTGGTACTCCCCGGTCCTCAAGGCCCGGCTCGACCACCTGACCGCCGATTTCGTGGTCGCCCCGAAGACCGAGGCCGAGGTGATCGAGGTGCTCCGCACCTGCTACGCCCATGACGTCCCCGTCACCGTCCGCGGCGCCGGCACCGGCAATTATGGCCAGGCCATGCCGCTGGCGGGCGGCTGCGTGCTCCACCTCAAGCACCTGACGAAAGTGCGCGAAATCCACCCCGGCCGTGTCATCTGCGAACCCGGCGCGCTGCTCAAGGACATCGACGCCGCCTGCCAGGCACAGGGCCAGGAACTCCGCATGTTCTCCTCCACCTGGGCCACGGCCACCATCGGCGGCTTCATCGCCGGCGGCTCGGGCGGCATCGGCTCCTGCACCTGGGGCCAGCTGCGCGACCTCGGCAACATCCTGCGCCTGCGGGTGGTGACGATGGAGGAGGAACCCCGCGTGCTGGAATTCCGCGGCGCCGAGCTCGCCCGCGTCTCCCACGCCTATGGCACCAATGGCGTCATCACCGAGGTCGAGATGCCGCTGGCCCCCGCCTATGACTGGGTCGGCCTGTTCCTCGCCGTCCCCGACTTCGACACCGCCGCGCGCCTGTCCATGGACATCGCCAACGAGGACGGCATCCTCATCAAGCTGTCCTCGGTGTTCGAGTGCCCCACCGCCCAGGACTATTTCCCCCGCGTGGCCCCCTACATGCGCGAGGGCGAACACCTCGTGGCCCTGATGGTCGCCCCCCACGCCATGGACGCCTTCGAGGTCTTCGCCCGCCGCTACGACGGCGCCCGCCTCATCTACCGCTCCGACGCCGCCACATGGGACCGCGACCCCGGCCCGGTCTTCGAATATGGCTGGAATCACACCACCTTGCGGGCGCTCAAGGTGGACCCCTCCATCACCTATCTCCAGGTCCTCTACCCCGGCGACGGCTTCGCCAAGATCGCGAAGATGCGCGAGATGTTCCCCGGCGAGGTCCTGCAGCACCTCGAGGTCATCCGCGACCACGGCACCTGCATCTTCGCCTCGCTGAGCCTCGTGAAATTCACCACCGAGGAGCGGCTGGAGGAAATCGTCCGCCTGCACGAGGCCCACGACTGCCTCGTCTTCAACCCCCACCGCTACACGCTGGAGGAAGGCGGCCGCCAGCACCGCGACGAGGTCCAGCTCGCCTTCAAGCGCGAGGCCGACCCCAAGGGCCTCCTGAACCCCGGCAAGATGATCTCGTGGGACCACCCGGATTTCGACTATCAGGGCATCTGGCACTACCCTGGCATGAAGGCCGCCGAGTGACCCGCGCCGCGCCTGTCACAGTTCTTGACTCGGCGCTTTACAGCACGGGGGTCCGGGGGGCTGCGCACGGTGGCCCCGGCGCGGGGCTCCGGCACGGCCCGCGGGCATGGAATGACAGGATCGGGGCCCCTCCGCGCCAGTTTGCGGTAAACAGGGGGTTAAATTCGGAACATGCGGCCGGCTGTGACAGCCGCGAAACCTTAACACCGGTTAACCTTGGCGGTTTTGCTTGACACGGGTGCTGGTCCTCTATGCCCACCCGCTGGGCGACAGCTTCGCCGCCGCGCTGCACGGCACGGTCGTCGAGACCCTCGACGCCCGGGGCTGGGAGGTCGACGATTGCGACCTCTACGCCGAGGGCTTCGACCCCGTCCTGTCGGCCGAGGAACGCCGTGCCTATCACGACACCGACCGCAACACCGCGCAGGTCACCGACCACGTCGCCCGGCTGCGCGCGGCCCAGGCGCTGGTGCTGTGCTTTCCGGTCTGGAATTTCGGCTATCCCGCCATTCTCAAGGGATATTTCGATCGGGTGTTCCTGCCCGGCGTCTCCTTCCGGCTGGAGCAGGGCCGGGTCGTCCCCGCCCTGACCCACATCCGCAGGCTGGCCGCCGTGACAACCTATGGCGGCAGCCGGGCGCGCGCGATCTTCTGCGGCGACCCCCCGCGACATGTCGTCAAGCGGGCGCTGTGGCATGTGACACGGCCCGACCGGCTGCGCTATCTGGCGCTCTACGACATGAACCGCGCCACCGACGCGCGGCGCCGGGCGTTCGTCGCCAAGGTCCGGCGCGAAATGGAAAGACTGTAGGAAGGACAAGAGCTTGACTGCCCCGCTGCGTGCCCTGGTGATCCACTGCCACCCCGATCCGGCCAGCTTCACCGCAGCCGTGCGCGACCGCGTGCTGGCGCAGCTGGCGGCCGCGGGCGCGGAGGTCCGGATGCACGACCTCTACGCCACGGGCTTTGCGCCGGTCCTCAGCCGGGCGGAGTGGAAGGGATACCTCGACAGCCCCGCCAACCGGGTGCCGGTGGCGGGCGAGACCGAGGATCTGGAGTGGTGCGACACCCTGATTTTCGTTTACCCGACCTGGTGGTACGGGCTGCCCGCGCTGCTCAAGGGCTGGCTCGACCGGGTGCTGGTGCCGGACCTCGCCTTCCTGATGCCCAAGGCGCAGGGCGAGACGATCCGGCCCGGCCTGACCCATATCTCCCGGCTGGGGGTGTTCACCACCTGCGGGGCGTCCTGGTGGCTGACCACGCTGGTGGGCGCGCCGGGCAAGCGCACGCTCCTGCGCGGGGTGCGGTACCTGTGCGCGCCGCGCTGCCGGACGGGTTTTGCCGCGCATTATCTGATGGATAGCTCGACACCGCAGAGCCGGGCCAAGCATCTGGAGAAGGTGGAGCGGACCATGCGGACGCTGATCGGCGACCGCGTCGCCGCGCGGGCGGCCGCGGAATGAGCGCCCGGGACTGGGCCCATCTGCGCGCCCCCGAGATCGCCGGGCTGGACCCGATGCGCAGCATCGCCGTGCTGCCGGTGGCGGCGGTCGAACAGCATGGGCCGCACCTGCCGCTGGGGACCGATACGCTGATCGCCGAGGGGATGCTGGAGACGGTGCGCGGGCTGTGCCCCGAGGATCTGCACCTGCTGATCCTGCCGGTGCAGGCGGTCGGAAAATCCAACGAGCATCTCTGGGCCGCCGGCACCCTGACGCTGGAGGCCGAAACCGCGCTGCGGGCGTGGACGGAGATCGGGCTGTTGGTGGCCCGGGCGGGGGTGCGCAAGATCATCGTGGTTAACAGCCACGGTGGGAACCTCGATCTGGTCTCGATCCTGACGCGCGAGCTTCGGGTTCGCGCGGGGATGCGGGCGGTGAAGGCGCAGTGGATGAGTTTCGGCCTGCCCGAGGGGATGTTTTCCGAACGGGAGCAGGCGTTTGGCATCCATGGGGGGGATGTCGAGACCTCCCTGATGCTGCATTTTCACCCCGGGCTGGTGGAGATGGCACTGGCGGAGGATTTTGCGTCCACAGCCGAGGGGGCCTTGATCCCGCCGGTGGGGGCGGTGTCGCTGGGCTGGATCGCGGCGGACCTGAACCCGGCCGGGGTGGTGGGGGATGCCTCGGCCGCCACGGCCGCGAAGGGGAAGGCGGTGGCGGCGCATCAGGCGGCGGGGTTCCTGGCGCTGGCGCGGGCGCTGGTGGCGTTGCCGCTGGAGGGGATGCCGGCGGCGGGAGTTTAACGGGCTACCGTGAGCGCGAAGACTTCGGGGGTAGCGGCCGGGACCCCGGTCTGGCCCTGGATCGGAGCCGGGTGCGGAGGGCCGCGCCCGACCCTGGGGGGGCGCTTTGAGACGCCGGGGCTATGGCGGTTTATGCCGGCCACGACCCTCCGACGGCTGAGCCATTTGCGAGGTTGCAATGCGCCCTCCCGGGGGGAGGGTCGGGCGCGGCCCGGGCTGGTCGCCCGGGCCAG
>SKMM01000017.1 GCA_007121055.1 Paracoccaceae bacterium
CCCACCCGCCCCCGCCCGCCGCCCGGTCGGCGCGCAGGCCCCGCATTCCATGCCCCCCGGTGGCGCCCGGGGGAGTGTCGGGTCAGGGGCGGGTGCGGCGGACGAGGGCCGGGACCAGGGCGAGGGCCGCGAGGGCTGCGAGCGCGAGGAGCGCGAAGGACCAGCGCAGGCCGGCGAGTTGCGCGATCAGGCCCATGAGCGCAGGGCCGGCGACATAGCCTGCAAAGCCGAGCGCATAGGCACGGGCGATCAGGGTGGTGCGGCCCTGGGCCGTGGCGGCGCCGCCCACCAGCGAGAGCGCGGTGGGGACGAGGACCGACGTGCCGAGGCCGATGCCCGCGATGCCCGCGAGCGCCAGCGCGGGGGTGGGGGCGAGGGTTGCGGTGGCAGCCCCCGTGGCCGCGAGGGCGGCGCCGAGACGCATGAGGGTGGCGGGGCCTAGGCGGAGGCTGAGCGCCTGGCCCGCCAGCCGGCCGAGCCCCATGCAGAGCCCCAGCGCCGCGGGGCCGAGGGCGCCGAGGGCCGGGCCCGCCCCCAACGTGCGTTCGAGGTGGAGGGCGGACCAGGTCTCGGTGCCCGCTTCCAGCAGCGAGGCGAGCAGCATCATCCCGCCGCCGAGCCAGAGCACGAGCCAGAGCGTGCCGGGGCCGGCGGTGGTGAGGAACTGTGTGGGCTCGGAGCGGGGCGTGGCGGCTGGGAGACCGTCGTGAGTTAGGAGCAGAAGGGGGGCGAGGAGGATGGCCGTGCCGGCCATCACGGCGGTGGGGCCGGTGCCGAGGTCGCGGGCGAGGCCCGTCAGCACGGCGCCGGCGAAGAAGCTGAGCGAGTAGCCGGCGTGGTTGAGGTTCATCAGCGGCCGCCCCCGGCCGGCCTCGGCCGCGGCGACCCGGCCGTTGAGGAGCACGTCGGCGACGCCCGAGGTGGCGGCCAGCAGGGCGAGCCCGAGGCCGAGGGTGACGACGCCGGTCGCGAGGCCAGGGAGCGCAGCGGCCCCCACCATGGCGGCGCAGGCGATGGCGAGGCGATGCGGGCCGAGCACCGCGCCGATGCGGGGGGCGGCGAGCATCGCGGCCACGGCGACGAGGGCGGAGAGGAAGAACACCGAGGCAAGCTCGGCGTCGCTGGCGCTGGTGCGGGTGCGCAGGTCGGGCATGACGGCCGCGAGCGTGCCCCAGATCGCGCCCATCGCCACCAGCCCCGCCAGTGGCGCGCGGCTGGCGCGGAGATCGCCGTTGAGGCCGGCGGAGCGGGGCAGAGGGGCGGTCATGCCCCTCCCGTGCCTTGGAGATTGGGTGGCGGCAAGCCTCTTTCCATCGGCGGCGGTTTGGGCTATGCGCGCGACCTCGGGCGGGCATGCACCCTTGGAGGATGCCCGTGACCCGATCAACCTGAGGAGAATACCATGGCCAAGGAGATCCCGGATCTCGTGGCCGAGGCACGGACGGGGACAGGCAAGGGGGCCGCCCGTCAGGCTCGTCGCGAGCATCACGTGCCCGGCATCGTCTATGGCGGCGGGGTGGACCCGCTGCCGATCAACCTGAAATACAATTACCTGCTCAAGCACCTGAAGGCAGGCCGCTTCCTGTCCACGCTGTTCAACCTCAAGGTCGAGGGGCAGGACGACGTGCGGGTGATCTGCCGCGGCGTGCAGCGCGACGTGGTCAAGGGCCTGCCGATTCATGTGGACCTGATGCGGCTGCGGCGCACGAGCCGGATCAAGCTGTTCATTCCGGTGGAAGTCATCAACGCCGACAAGGCCCCCGGCATCAAGCGCGGCGGCACGCTGGTGATGGTGCGCCCCGAGGTGGAGCTGGAAGTGACCGCCGGCGACATTCCCGAGAAGATCGTGGCGGACCTGACGGGCCGCGAGATCGGCGACGTGGTCCACATCGAGGACATCACGCTGCCCGAAGGCGCCAAGCCCACGATCCAGCGGAACTTTGTGATTGCCAACATCACCGCGCCGTCCGGTCTGCGTTCGGCCGAGGATGAGGCCGCGGACGAGGAGGCCGAAGCCGAGGCCTGAGGGGCTCGGATTGTGGCTGGCGAGGGCCCGTTCCCGTGGGGGGCGGGCCCTTTGCGTCGGGCGCCGCTTGCCCTGCGGCACGGCGGGCTCTAGAGGGCTCGGACCCAACGCCGGAGGTCCCCGATGTCCGAGTTCCGCCCGCAGATCTATCTTGTCACCCCGGCAGAGTTCGAGCCGGAAGGGTTTGCGCCCGAGCTTGCGCGGGCGCTGGACGCGGGTCCGGTGGCCTGCGTGCGGCTGGCGCTGGCGAGCCGCAGCGAGGACCGGCTCCTGCGCGCCGCCGATGCCCTGCGCGAGGTGGCCCATGCCCGGGACGTGCCGCTGGTGATCGAGCGGCATGTGGAGCTGGCGCTGCGCGCGGGGCTCGATGGCGTGCATCTGCCCGATGGCGCGGGGGGCTTGCGCAAGGCCCGCGCCGCGCTGGGCGCCGATGCGATCGTGGGCGCCTTTTGCGGCGCAAGCCGGCATGCGGGGCTGACGGCGGGCGAGGCAGGGGCGGATTACGTGGCCTTCGGGCCGGTGGGCGGCGCGCTGGGCACCGCGGCGCGCGCCGAGGCCGATCTGTTCGCGTGGTGGTCGGAGATCGTCGAGGTGCCGGTGGTGGCCGAGGGGGGGCTGACGCCGCAGCTGGTGGCGGCGCTGGCGCCCATGGCGGATTTCTTCGCGCTGGGCGAGGAGGTGTGGGCCACCCCCGACCCTATGGCGGCGTTGGCAGATCTGCGCGCCGCGATGGGCTGAGGTGCGTCTGGGCTGCCGCGGCCGGCGCTAGGAAGGCGGGTCCTTTGTGCGCGGGGCGCAGTTTCGGGATCAGCGCTTGGTGTCGTAGAGTGGTCCTGGAGGCACTGGTCGGAGGCTGGGCTGCGGCGCGGGGGCTGCCGGGCCGGGCGTTGCGCGCGCAAGCTTGACCGGAGGCCGCCACGCGCGCAATTCCCCAGCCCGAAAAACCCTGCTAATCTCACGGCGTCGAGCAGCAACCTGAAAGCCCCGGAAAAGGAGCCCCCCGATGCCCCGCGCCCTGCGTGCCATTCTTGTCTTCGCCTGCGTCCTGACGCTGGCGGCCTGCAACAACCCCAACCGTTTTGCCGCCGGACCCGACATGGGCGGGGCGGTCTTTGACGATACCTTCGGGCGCACCGGCATCGACGTGGCGCCGCTGGGCGACCCCAACGATCCGACCTCGCGCGCGCACTTCGAGCAGCGCATCGGTGACCGGGTGTTCTTCGCCACCGACCAGAGCACGCTGTCCGAGCAGGCCCGCGACACGCTGCGTGCCCAGGCCCGCTGGCTGAACGACAACCGCGGCTTCGGCATCGTCATCGAGGGCCATGCGGACGAACGCGGGACCCGCGAATACAATCTCGCGCTGAGCGAGCGGCGCGCGAATTCTGTGCGCGAGTTCCTGGTGGCGCAGGGCATTTCCGCAGGCCGCATCCGCACCGTGGGTTACGGCAAGGAGCGTCCGGTCGAGGCGTGCCCCGAGCCGCGCTGCTGGGACGTCAATCGCCGCGCGGTGACGCTGGTGACCACGGGCGCCGGGGCGTGATCCGGTCCGGCACCGCGGCTGCCTGGCTGGCGCTGGCCGTGGTGCTGGTGCCGGCCGGGGCGCCGGCCCAGGAGGGGCGGGCGCAGACGCTCGCCGACATCCAAGCCGAACTGGCCGAGCTGTCGGCCGAGTTCGAGCGGCTGCGCGCCGAGCTGAGCCCCGGCGCGGGGTCGTCCGGCGTGCCTGCCGCCGACACGGTGCTGGAGCGGGTGGAGCGGATGGAGCGGGCGGTGCAGGAGCTGACCGCGCGCACCGAGGAGCTGGGCTTCCGCATCGAGGGCGTGGTGGCGGACGGCACCAACCGCATCGCCGACATCGAATTCCGGCTGATCGAGCTGGAGGGCGGTGATGTCTCGGCGGCCCCCGCCCCCGCGCCGCTGGGGGGCGACACCGCCCCGGGCGCCAGCGCCCCGCCGTCCGCACCACCGTCCGCACCGACCGAG
>SKMM01000210.1 GCA_007121055.1 Paracoccaceae bacterium
GACGGCGGCGCGGGTGGCCGCGGGCGGCGTGGCGCGGGCGGCGCTGGCGCAGCTGGCGCCGGGGCTGCGGGTGCGGGGGTATCTGGTGCAGATGGGCCCCCACGGGATCGACCGCGCGGCCCATGACGACGCCGAGATCGACCGCAACCCGTTCTTCTGCCCCGACGCGGGCGCGGCCGAGGCCTGGGCGGGCTACCTGGACGGCCTGCGCAAGTCGGGCGATTCGGTGGGCGCGGTGATCGAGGTGGTGGCCACGGGCGTGCCCGCGGGGCTTGGCGCGCCGATCTATGGCAAGCTCGACGGAGACCTCGCTGCGGCGATGATGTCGATCAACGCCGTGAAGGGGGTGGAGATCGGGGCGGGCATGGCCGCGGCGGCGCTGACGGGCGTGGAGAATGCCGACGAGATTTCCATGGGGCCGGAGGGGCCGGTCTATGGCTCGAACCACGCCGGTGGGGTGCTGGGCGGCATCTCCACCGGCCAGCCGGTGGTGGTGCGATTCGCGGTCAAGCCGACCTCGTCGATCCTGCAGCCGCGCCGCACCGTCACGCTGTCGGGCGAGGACACCGAAATCGTCACCCGCGGCCGCCACGACCCCTGCGTGGGCATCCGCGCGGTCCCGGTGGGCGAGGCGATGATGGCCTGTGTCCTGCTCGACGCGCTGCTGCGCCACCGCGGACAGGTGGGCGAGGGCCCACGCGGGCACATCCCCGCAAGGGACTGAGCCTGGCCTGGGCCTACACTGCCGCATGGCCTCTTTGCCGCGACGGGCGGTCTGCGCAGGTCGCCGACGTCGCCCTTGCCTCGACGGAGTGTTGCGCGCGCCCGCATCAATGCATGGCTCTCGGCCAAATCGATGCATGCCGCGGGCGGCCGGAAGCGGGGTATTTGGGCCGCGGCCTGTGGGCCGATGATTCCGCTCCGGTGCGCCTAGCGCTGAGATTAGCGTCTGCTCCGGACCCGCCTCACTCTCCGCCGGCCGGAGGCGGCCCGGGAGGCCTTCCGGTCAGGGTCTGTCAGTGGACATGCACCGGGGCGAGGTCGTTCTGGCGCGCGAGCACGAAGGCGAGGTCGCGGTTGCGCACCAGCGCCAGCCGCTCACCATCGGTGTCGTGCACGGCATAGAGCGTGTCGATGCCGGCGGCGGCCTCGCGGATCTCCTCGGGCAGGTCGGCCACCGCCACGGGGCGGACATAGACGACCCGCTGGCCCAGCCGATCTGCGACTTCGGTGTGATGGTTCATGATCCTTCCCCCTTCCTCGATCAAGCAGGGCGGTGCGGCGGGCGCTCAGGCCCGGGCGATGTCGATGGTCCGCACGACAGGCTCGGGCGCGGTGCGCCGCAGCTCGATGTGCAGAAGCCCGTCGGCGAGCGCTGCGCCCGCCACCTCGACCCCGTCGGCCAGCACGAAGGCGCGCTGGAAGGCGCGGGCCGCGATGCCACGGTGCAGGAACACGCGCTCGGAGCCGTCCTCCTTGGCCTGCCGGCCACGGACGACGAGCTGCCGATCCTCCAGAGTCAGGTCCAGGTCCTTGCGCGCAAAGCCCGCCACGGCGAGTGTGATGCGCCAGGCGTTCTCGCCCGACAGCTCGATGTTGTAGGGCGGATAGCCGTCCGTCCCTGTGCGGGCGCTGCGTTCCACCATCCGGTCGAGCCGGTCGAAACCCAGAAGGAAGGGGTGCGCCCCGAAGGTCATTTTCGTCATGGTGCAAGCCCTTGCATGAAGCGACGTTGCGGATGTGGCCCCAATGCCGGCGACCGATGCCAGATATGGGGGGAGGGCGGCGGCGCGACAAGGGTCGGCCTGTCGTGCCGGTCCGGTCGGCGGTCCGGCTTGTTCGGCCGGCGAAAGCCGATACACTGCGGACAGCTGTCGTTGCATTTCCGATGACCCATTTCAGCCGAAGGGCCCAGCCGCTGCGATGAACGCCCCCATGGAACTCGACGCGCAGGAGGTTCTGCGCGTGAAGCTCGCCGCGTTGCGCCAGCAGCACCGCGACCTCGACGACGCCATTGCCGCGCTGCAGGCGGGGCCGGCGGCCGACCAGCTGGCGGTGCGCCGGCTGAAGAAGCAGAAGCTGCGGCTGAAGGACGAGATCGCGCGGATCGAGGATATCCTGACCCCCGACATCATCGCCTGAGCCCGGCCGGCGCCCGGGGGGGGCCTTGCCCGCGGGGCGGGGGGGCTGTAGGCGCCGCGCCACGGCGGGCGGGAACCTGCCGGGACGGGGAGAGCGGCCATGCAGACGCCTGTGGTGGGGATCGTGATGGGCAGCCAGTCGGACTGGCCCACGCTGAAGGGCGCGGCCGGGGTGCTGGAGGATCTGGGCGTGGCGCATGAGGTGCGCATCGTCTCGGCGCATCGCACGCCCGACCGGCTGTGGGAGTATGGGCGCGGGGCCGCGGGCCGGGGGCTGAAGGTGATCGTGGCGGGGGCCGGGGGGGCGGCGCATCTGCCGGGGATGCTGGCGTCCAAGACCCGTCTGCCGGTGATCGGGGTGCCGGTGCAGACGGCGGCGCTGGGCGGGCTCGACAGCCTCTATTCCATCGTGCAGATGCCGCGGGGCTTTCCGGTGGCGACCATGGCAATCGGGGCCGCGGGGGCGGTGAATGCGGGGCTGATGGCCGCGCAGATCCTGGCGCTGGGGGACAACGCGCTGGCCGCGCGGCTGGAGGCGTGGCGCGCGGCGCTGTCGGCCTCGGTGGCGGAGGTGCCGCGGGATGAGTGAGGTGGTGCTCGCCCCGGGCGACACGCTGGGCATCCTCGGCGGCGGGCAGCTGGGGCGGATGCTGGCGATGGCCGCGGCCCGGCTGGGGCTGGGGGTGCGGATCTACGACCCCGACCCGGCGGCGCCTGCGGCCCAGCTGGCCTCGGGGCACATCTGCGCGCCGTGGGACGACGCCGAGGCGCTGGAGCGGTTCGCCCGCACCGTGCAGGTCGTGACCTACGAGTTCGAGAACGTGCCGGTGGCGGCGGTGGAGCGGCTGGCGGCCCTGCGCCCGGTGCGCCCGGGGCTGCGGTCGCTCGCCACCGGGCAGGACCGGCTGGCGGAGAAGACGCTGTTCGCGGAGCTGGGTCTGGCGGTGGCGCCCTTCGCCGCCGTCGACGGTCCGGACGATCTGGAGGCGGCGCTGGGGCGGATCGGGGTGCCGGCGATCCTCAAGACCCGGCGGATGGGCTATGACGGCAAGGGCCAGGCGCGGATCGCGGCGCCGGACGGCGCGGCCGCGGCCTGGGCGGCGGTGGGGCGGGCGCCCTCCATCCTCGAGGGGGTCGTGGACTTCACCGCGGAGGTGTCGGTGATCGCCGCGCGGGGTCTGGAGGGGGCGGTGGTCTGCTACGACCCGGGCGAGAACCTGCACGAGACGGGCATCCTGCGGCGCACTGTGGTGCCGGCGGGTCTGACGCCGCGGTTGCGCACCGAGGCGGTGCTGGCGGCGGGGCGGATCCTGACCGCGCTTGACCATGTGGGGGTGATGGGGGTGGAGATGTTCGTCACCCCCAAGGGGCTGATCATCAACGAGATCGCGCCGCGGGTGCACAACTCGGGTCACTGGACGGAGTTGGGCTGCGCGGTCGACCAGTTCGAGCAGCATGTGCGCGCCGTGGCGGGCTGGCCGCTGGGGCCGGCCACGCGCCATGCCGATGTCGAGATGGAGAACCTCATCGGCGCGGATGTGGACCGTCTCCCCGAGATCCTGCGCGACCCCACGGCGCGGTTGCACCTGTACGGCAAGGCCGAAACCCGCCCGGGCCGCAAGATGGGCCATGTCACGCGCCTGCGCCGGGGTTGACCGGATCGCGGCTGCCGCGCAGCAGATTGCCATCGCTCCGGGAACCTGCTTCTGTGTAACGCCTTTGTGGCGTAGCGTTAACGAATCGTTGAGGCTTCGGGTCGGATTTTCACGCAAAAGGGATCAACTGGATGTTTTATCGCGACGAACGCCTGGCGCTCTTCATTGACGGGGCGAACCTTTACGCCTCGGCCCGGGCGCTGGGGTTCGA
>SKMM01000388.1 GCA_007121055.1 Paracoccaceae bacterium
GCCCGCGCCCCGCGCTCGATCGCCGCGGCGTGCAGCCGGTCGATGCCCAGCTCGTGGCGGATCTCCTCCAGCAGCCGCAGCTCGGCTTGCGGCAGCGTGCCGTCGGCCGCGGCCACGTCGCAGGCCAGCGCATAGGCGGTCTCGAACAGCCGCGCGGGCAGGTGCTGGCGCACCAGACCGAACAGCGCGCCCAGCCCCTCCTCCTCCTCCAGCAGGTCGAACACCACCGAGGCCACCCCGCGCAGCCGGTCGGCGTCATAGGCGCCGAACACCGGCAGGTGGTTGATGACCTGCTCGATCGCCACCAGCTCGGCGGTCCGCAGCCGTTCGTCCGACGCCGAGACGGCGATCATGATCGCCACCAGGCAATCCTCGGCCGACAGGGATTGCGGCGTCTGCGACATGACCGGCCCTCCAGGCGCCCAGAATATTGACGCTGGGCGCCCGGAGCAATATGCGGCGCCTTTCACCACGGGGGCCCCCATGACCAGCCTGCGCGACATCGCCCTGACCTCCAAGGCCTGGCCGTTCGAGGAAGCGCGCCGGCTCGCGAAACGCTATGCCAAGGCGCCCCCCGCCAAGGGCCATGTGCTGTTCGAGACCGGCTACGGCCCCTCCGGCCTGCCGCATATCGGCACCTTCGGCGAGGTGGCGCGCACCACCATGATCCGCCGGGCCTTCGAGGCGATCAGCGACATCCCCACGCGGCTGATCTGTTTTTCCGACGACATGGACGGGATGCGCAAGGTGCCCGACAATGTTCCCGACCCCGCCGCCCTGCGCGAACACCTGCAGAAGCCGCTGACGGCGGTGCCGGACCCGTTCGGCACGCATGACAGCTTCGGGCACCACAACAACGCCATGCTGCGCCGGTTCCTCGACACGTTCGGGTTCGAGTACGAGTTCATCAGCGCCACCGAGTTCTACCGCGACGGCCGGTTCGACGAGGTGCTGCTGCGCGCGGCCGAACGCTACGACGCGCTGATGGAGGTGATGCTGGCGTCCCTGCGCGAGGAACGCCAGCAGACCTATTCGGTGTTCCTGCCGCTCCACCCCGAGACCGGGCGCGTCCTCTATGTCCCCATCAAGCACGTCGACGCCCGCGAGGGCACCGTCACCTTCGACGACGAGACGGGGCGCGAATGGACCGTTCCGGTCACCGGCGGGCATTGCAAGCTGCAGTGGAAGCCCGATTTCGGCGCCCGCTGGGCCGCGCTGGATGTCGATTTCGAGATGTTCGGCAAGGACCACTCCACCAACGCCCCGATCTACGACCGCATCTGCGAGATCCTCGGCGGCAAGGCCCCCGAGCACTACGTCTATGAGCTGTTCCTGGACGAGAACGGCGAGAAGATCTCCAAATCCAAGGGCAACGGGCTGACCATCGACGAGTGGCTGACCTATGCCTCGGCCGAGAGCCTGTCGTATTTCATGTTCCAGAAGCCGCGGACCGCGAAGCGGCTGTTCTTCGACGTGATCCCGCGCGCGGTGGACGAATACCACCAGCAACTCCGCGCCTTTCCCGATCAGGAGGCGGCGCAGCAACTGGCCAACCCCGTGTGGCACATCCACGCGGGCCAGCCCCCCGCCAGCGGGATGGTGGTGAATTTCGCCACGCTGCTGAACCTCGCCTCGGTCGTGGCGGTGCCGGACAAGACCAAGCTGTGGGGCTTCATCCGCCGCTATGCCCCGCAGGCCTCGCCCGAGACGCATCCGGATCTGGATGCCGCGGCCGAGGGGGCGGTGCGCTATTTCCGCGACTTCGTGGCGCCCGCGCGCGTCTTCCGCCTGCCCGATGCCAGGGAGCACGCCGCCATGCAGGACCTTGCCGCCCGCCTGCGCGCCTGGGACGGCCCGGTGGAGCCGGAGGCGCTGCAGACGGTGGTCTTCGCCGTGGGCCGCGAGCACGGATTCGAGCCGCTGCGGGCCTGGTTCAAGGCGCTTTACGAGGTGCTGCTGGGCGCCTCGGAGGGCCCGCGCTTCGGCGGTTTCATCGCGCTCTACGGCGTGGACGAGACCGTGGCGCTGATCGACCGGGCGCTCGCTGGCGAGCTTGCCGCCTGACCGCGCATCTTGTGCGGCCCGCACAGGCCGCATAGCTATCTTCGAACTCCAACGAGAGGTCCCCCATGCACATCCAGGTCAACACCGACAACGCCATCCAGGGCCGCGAGGACGTGATCAGCTTCGTCGAGGGCGTGATCCAGTCCAAGCTGGGCGCCGTGTCGTCGCACATCACCCGCATCGAGGTGCACATCACCGACGAGAACGGCCCCAAGCACGGCCCCGAGGACAAGCGCTGCATGGTCGAGGCCCGGCTGCAGAGCCGCCAGCCCACCGCCGTCAGCCACACCGCCGACTCGATCCAGGGCGCGGTGACCGGCGCGGTCGACAAGATGCGCAACGCGCTCGACCGCGACCTGGGCAAGCTCAAGGCGCATCGGTGAGCGTCACCCTCTACGGCATCCCCACCTGCGACAGCTGCCGCAAGGCCCGCCGCGCGCTGGAGGCGGCGGGCCACGCCGTGATGTTTCGCGACGTGCGGGCCGAGCCCCTGACGGCGGCCGAGTGGGACGAGATGGTGGCGGCGCTGGGTGAGGGCGTGGTGAACCGCCGCTCCCCGAGCTACCGGGGACTGGACGCCGGGACGCAGGGGCTTGCGCCTCCGGCGCTGCTCGCCGCCGCGCCGGTGGTGATGAAACGCCCGGTGATCCGGGCGCAGGAGCGGTGGTTCCTCGGCTGGGGCCCCGACGTGCAGGCCGCGCTGGGCTGAGCTGCACCGCCCCGGCCCCGGACGACCCCACCGGCAGGCCCGCCCGCTCCCCGGACCGCCGACCGCCCCGACCCGGCCATCGACCGGGGCGCGGCACGCCTCTCATATCAACGGCCCCAGGTGTTGACCGGTGTCTTCGCGACAGCTGTTACCCATCATGCGGCTGATGCATGGGGTGCGGTCAGCCTCTGGGGCCGTTGGTATCAGACGTCCACGGGGATCATCGTGCCCAGCAGTTCGGCCACCTGCACCGACCCCGCCGGCCGCTCGGCGTGAACCTGGGCGCGGACGATCAGCAGGCGGCGGCCGGGGCGCAGCACCTCGCCGGTGGCGACAAGACGGGTGCCGGTGGCGGGGGACAGCAGGTTGATCTTCATTTCCACGGTCATGACCTCGCGGCCCTCGGGGATCAGGGTCAGCGCGGCGTAGCCGGCCGCCGAATCGCCCAGCGCAAAGGTCACCCCGGCATGACCGGCGCCCTGCTGCTGGCGGAACTCGGGCAGCAGCGGGGCGGCGATCCGCACCCGGCCCGGGGCGATCTCGATCAGCTCTGCGCGCAGCGTCGCCATGATGGTCTGGCGGGCGAAGCTGTCGGCGATGCGGGTCTCGACGGGGTTCATGGCGCAGTCCTCCGGACGGGGGCACGGCGGGGCATGGGGATGGCACGGGCGCGGGGCCCGGTGAGGACCGCGACGGCGTCCGGGGCCATGAGGTCGGACAGCGCCTCGGCCTCGGTGGACAGCCCTCCGGTGTAGGTGCCGAAGGCCGGCAGGATCACGCGGGCCCGGTCGATCAGGAAGGCCGGGCGGGTCAGGCGCGCCCCGCCCAGGGTCAGGCGTGCCTTGGGGTGATAGTGGCCCGAGATCTCCCCCACGGCCCCCGGCCGGGCGATGTGGCGCAGGGTCAGCGGGCCGAGTTGGAGGTCGCTGCGGTGGGTGCCGGGCAGGTCGAGGGGGCCGGGGTCGTGGTTCCCCTCCACCCAGTCCCAGATGCGGCCGGCCATCAGGGCGGTGAGGCGCGCGCGCTGGGCCTCGGTGAGAGCGGCGGCGGCGGCGCGGTCGTCGAAGCTGTCTCCCAAGGCCACGACATGCGCGGCGCAGGTGGCATCCAGACTCTCGGCGAGACGGGCCAGCGTGTCGTCGGTCTCGTAGGGCGGAAGGAGGGGACCGCCGCGGCGGGCCAGGCGCTCGGCCCGGCCGAGGTGGAGGTCGGA
>SKMM01000394.1 GCA_007121055.1 Paracoccaceae bacterium
ATACGCTCGAATCGCAGGCGGGGCAACATCCCGCCCGGGTGCGCGGGGGGCGCGCCTTCATTGAGAAACGGCGCAGCCGATGCTATGTTAAGATGTGGCCGGTGACATGATACCGGCGCATCATGTGCAGGAGGGACCACCCTGGCATACGGAGAGTTCTTGGCCGGCGCGCCGGCCGCCCCCGCCCCGTCGGCCATGCCCGACGCGATTCTGGCGCTCGTCCAGTCCTCGCTGGAGGACGACAAGGCCGAAGACATCGTCACCATCGATCTGCGCGGACGTTCCAGCATGGCCGACACCATGGTGGTGGCGTCCGGCCGGTCCTCGCGGCAGGTGACGGCGATCTCGGAGAAGCTGCTGGACCGGCTCAAGGCGCAGATGGGCATCTCGGCGCGCTCCGAGGGGCGCGAGACCGGGGACTGGGTGCTGATCGATGCGGGGGACGTGATCGTGCACGTCTTCCGCCCCGAGGTGCGCGAGTTCTACCAGCTCGAGAAGATGTGGCAGCCGGCCGCCGGCGGGGCCTGAGCGGGTCCGGGGCAGCGTCGTGCGCCTGACGATCTGTGCGGTCGGTCGGCTCCGGGCCGGGCCGGAGGCCAGTTTGGTGGACGACTATCTGCGCAGGCTGGGGCGCGCCGGGGGCCCTGTGGGGCTTGGTCCCGCGTCGGTGGTCGAGGTCGAGGACCGCAGCGGACGTGGCGCGGGCGCGGAGGCCGAACTTCTGCGCCGGGCGGTGCCCAAGGGGGCCGCGGTCTGTGCCCTGGACGAACGCGGGCGCATGCATGATTCGCCCGGGCTGGCGCAGCTGCTGGCCGGGTGGCGCGATGCGGGGCGGTCGGGCGCGGCCTTCGTGATCGGCGGGGCGGACGGGCTGGCGCCGCAGATGCGGGACGAGGCGGATGCGGTGCTGTCCTTCGGCCCGATGGTCTGGCCCCACATGCTCGTGCGCGTGATGCTGAGCGAACAACTTTACCGCGCCGTGTCGATCCTGGCGGGGGCGCCCTATCACCGCGCTTGAGTGATGCGCTATGATCGCCGCGGCGCACATTGATATTCCATGGCATGCTGCTTAGGGTCTGATCCAAGGGGGACGGCGGGGCGGCACGCCTGCCCGAGGTGGTGGAGAGCGGCCGTGGCGCGTCCGTCCCGAACAGGGAAAGGATGCCTGCATGACCAATGTCGTGATCGTTTCGGCCGCCCGCACCGCGGTGGGCAGCTTCAACGGGAGTTTCGCCAACACACCCGCGCATGAGCTCGGGGCCACCGTCCTGAAGGCGCTGGTGGAGCGCGCGGGCATCGACCCCGGCGAGGTGTCTGAGACCATCCTGGGTCAGGTGCTGGCCGCGGGGCAGGGGCAGAACCCGGCGCGGCAGGCGCATATCCACGCGGGCCTTCCCGTGGAATCGGCGGCCTGGGGGATCAACCAGGTCTGCGGCTCGGGCCTGCGGGCGGTCGCGCTGGGCGCGCAGCATATCCAGTTGGGCGATGCCGACATCGTTGCGGCCGGCGGTCAGGAGAGCATGAGCCTCTCTCCCCACGTCGCGCATCTGCGCGCCGGCACCAAGATGGGCGACGTGAAGTTCATCGACACCATGATCCGCGACGGACTATGGGACGCCTTCAACGGCTACCACATGGGCCAGACCGCCGAGAATGTGGCCGAGAAGTGGCAGATCAGCCGCGAGCAGCAGGACGAATTCGCGCTCGCCAGCCAGAACAAGGCCGAGGCCGCGCAGAAGGCTGGCAAGTTCGCCGACGAGATCGTCCCGTTCACCGTCAAGACCCGCAAGGGCGAGACGGTGGTCGAGAACGATGAATACATCCGTCACGGCGCCACCATCGACAACATGACCAAGCTGCGCCCGGCCTTCGCAAAGGACGGCAGCGTCACGGCGGGCAACGCCAGCGGCATCAACGACGGCGCCGCGGGCGTGCTGCTCATGTCGGCGGAAGAAGCCGAGCGCCGGGGGCTCGAGCCGTTGGCGCGCATCGCCTCCTACGCCACGGCTGGGCTCGATCCCGCGATCATGGGCGTTGGGCCGATCAATGCGTCCCGAAAGGCCCTCGAAAAAGCAGGATGGAAGCCCGCCGACCTCGACCTGATCGAGGCCAACGAAGCCTTCGCCGCACAGGCCTGCGCGGTCAACAAGGACATGGGCTGGGACACCGACCGTGTGAACGTGAACGGTGGCGCCATCGCCATCGGCCACCCCATCGGTGCCTCTGGCGCGCGCATCCTCAACACGCTCCTGTTCGAGATGAAGCGCAGCGGTGCCAAGAAGGGCCTCGCGACCCTGTGTATCGGCGGCGGCATGGGCGTGGCCATGTGCCTCGAGCGCTGAAGCCTCGTGTCGGTGACCGTTTTGTTGGCACCCGTGCCGCGCGATCACATTCTCGCGGCGCGCGAGGTCGCTGAACGCACCGGGGGGCGCGTGGCCTTTGGCTCCGGGGCGAACGACCCCGGCCGAATGTGGGAGTTCTTTGCCGAGAAAGCGGAACCGGGGATGGAGGTGCTGATCTACGTCTCGACAACCGGCGAAGGCGAGTACTATGGACATGGTTTCTCGCACCGGGGCAAATTCGGCGGCGTTTTCGCGAGTGAACGAGATGTCTTGGATCTTCGACCCGCAACGGCAATTGCTGGCGACACCGGTCACGGTTGTTACTGGGTAGTGGAGGAGTTCGAGCAACTGATGAAAGAGAACTTCGTGCTTTTCGGCCGCTACGGACTACAGGGAACTCTTCGCGGGCCGAAGATTTCCAAGATGAAGAAATAGGGAGTGGAGGAGACCTCATGGGACGAGTGGCACTTGTCACCGGCGGCTCGCGCGGCATCGGCGCGGCCATTGCGGTGGCGCTGAAGGACGCTGGCTACACGGTGGCGGCGAATTACGCCGGCAACGACGCGGCGGCCGAGAAGTTCACGGCCGAGACCGGCATCAAGACCTACAAATGGTCGGTGGCGGATTATGAGGCCTGCAAGGCCGGGGCCGCGAAGGTCGAGGCCGATCTGGGCCCCATCGACATCGTGATCGCCAACGCCGGCATCACCCGCGACGCACCCTTCCACAAGATGACCCCGCAGCAGTGGCAGGAGGTCATCGACACCAATCTCACCGGCGTGTTCAACACCATTCATCCGATCTGGCCGGGGATGCGCGAGCGCAAGTTCGGCCGGGTGGTGGTGATCAGCTCGGTTAACGGCCAGAAGGGTCAGTTCGCGCAGGTCAACTATGCCGCCACCAAAGCCGGTGACCTCGGCATGATCAAGAGCCTCGCGCAAGAAGGGGCCCGCGCCGGCATCACGGCGAATGCCGTATGTCCGGGCTACATCGCCACAGAGATGGTGATGGCCGTGCCGGAAAAGGTGCGCGAGAGCATCATCGCCCAGATCCCCGCTGGCCGGCTGGGCGAGCCCGAGGAGATCGCGCGCTGCGTGGCCTTCCTTGTCTCCGACGACGCCGGGTTCATCAACGGCTCCACAATCTCGGCCAACGGGGCCCAGTTCTTCGCCTGAGGGTCTTGGGACGCAGCTTCGGGCCGGCCCCGCGGGGCCGGCCTTTGCATTGGGGGCGGCATGACACGGGCGCAGGCGACGGCGGTCGGCTTCGGGGCGGTGCTGCTCTGGGCGCTGCTTGCGCTGTTCACGGTGGGCTCGGCGCCGGTGCCGCCGCTCCTGCTCAATGCGCTGTGCTTTGCCGTGGGCGGGGCGATCGGGCTGGGCTGGGCCGCCGCGCGCGGGCGGCTGGGGGTGCTGCGGTCTGTCCCGCCGGCGGTCTACGCTTTCGGCACCGCGGGGCTCTTCGGGTATCACGCCTTCTACTTCAGCGCATTGCGGCTGGCGCCGCCGGCCGAGGCGGGGCTGATCGCCTATCTCTGGCCGCTCCTGATCGTGCTGTTCTCGGGCCTGCTGCCGGGCGAGCGGCTGCGGGCCGGCCATGTGCTGGGCGCGGCGCTGGCCTTCGGGGGGGCGGCGCTCCTG
>SKMM01000121.1 GCA_007121055.1 Paracoccaceae bacterium
GGGCGAAGCCCTGGGCGCCTTAATGGCGCGGGCCAAGGGAGGCTCCTGAACGGGTCCCAATGGGGGCTTAATCCGGGGGGGGCGGGGTGCGCGGGGGGGGAGTTTTCCTTTCTCGCTTCGCGGCCGAGGTATGGCAGCAAAGCTGACCTATCGCGCCCCGGGGGCGTGACCCCTGCGGAAGAAAACCCGAAGCCCCCCCCACGCCATGCGGCCCCCCGCGAAGCGCTCGGGATTGGCACCTTTCCGACACCTTCCGCCGCAAGCCGCGTCGATGTGGGGGATATCCTGGGGGTGCGGTTTTTGGCTTTCGCCATGTTTTCAAGGGTATAAGGGGCTGGGGTGGCGGAGACGATGGGATTCGAACCCACGAGACGGTTTCCCGCCTACTCCCTTAGCAGGGGAGCGCCTTCGACCACTCGGCCACGTCTCCGTCGCCGGGTGTATCGACGATGCGGCAGCGACGCAAGACCGTCGCTTCGGCCGCGGCGCCGTCGAGCGTTCGAGACCTCGGGTGGCCGCGCGCGAGCCCGGCGCGCGCGCGACGCGGTGAGGTCAGAGCGTCTTGAGGTATTCGAGCAGCGCGCGGCGCTGCCGGTCCGTCAGCTCGTCGCCGTAGAGATGGCCGCCGTTGCCGTAGCCGGGCAAGGTGGTGTCGTAGATGCGCGCGCGCTCGGCCGCGTCGGCCGCGGCCTCCTTGCCGGCGTCCAGCACCTCGTGGCGCCAGCCCATCGCCTCCGCGTCGTACTCCCGCCCCGCGCTGTGGCGCCAGAAGCGCGGGCGCGCGCGGCTGTCGAGCAGCGCCTTGAGGCTCGGCACGGAGCCGTTGTGCAGATAGGGCGCCACCGCCCAGATCCCGTCCAGCGGCGGGGCGATGTAGCCTGCCGCCGGGGCCGCCCGCACCGTGCCGCCATGGGGCGAGCGCTCCACCCATTCGTAGAAGCGGTCGAGGCTGCCGTCGGTCATGCTGGCGGCGTAGAGCGGGTCGGTGCCGATCCGCTCCAGCGGGATCACCCGGTTGGGATAGCTCGGAGTGGCGCCATAGGTCCCGTGACAGTCGGCACATTTGGCCTCGAACACCTCGCGGCCCTCGGCGGCGAGGGCGGCGTCCACCGCGCCGGGAAAGGCGGGCGGCTGCAGGCTTGCGAGATAGGCGCGGATGTCGGCGGCGTAGGCGTCGATCTCGCCCAGCTCCTCCACCGAGTCGGCGCAGAGGAGCGAGGCGAACAGCATGTAGCGCGAATGGTCGCCCCGGCCGATGGTGGTGTAGAACATCGCGTTCTTCTTGCCCATCCACCACCAGGGCGGGGTGCGCAGCGGCACCGGCTCCGTCGGCGGCGGCTCCAGCAGCGGCGTGTCGGACCAGGCCATGCTGGCCGGGTCGCGGTGTGCCATCAGCGCCCAGCTGAGGTTGGTGGCCGGGTTCATGCCGACCGTCCCGGTGCGGATATGCGGCGCGATGCCCTCGACCCGGTCGGCCCAGTGCTGCCAGGCGGCCGACGGGGCCGCCCCGCGCACGAAGCGGCCGGACTGGGTGACGAGGCCGAGCGGATCCACCGTGAAATCGGCGAAGGCGTCGCCGAGGCCGATCACCAGCTCGTCGCCCACCCGGGCGGCGTGGCAGACGAGGCAGTTGTTCGACACAACCTCCACCCCGTCGGCATTGACATGGGCGGTCATGAAGTAGGGCAGCTCGGCGTTGCGCCCTTCGCGGCCCGGCAGGAGGTCGCGCGGGTCGGGCTCGGGGGCGAGGCGGGCCCAGGCCTCCCAGGGGATGCCGCAGCTGACATAGGGTTCGTTGACGAGCGCGTGGTAGCCTGCCTCCGGGTCGCCCGCGCGCTGCGGCGTGGCCGGCACCTCGCCGGTGGGCGACCGGAAGCGGTCGGGGTCTTCCGCCCCCGGCAGGAGCCCCGCCAGCCAGGCCCCGGCCAGCCCCGCAATCCCGAGCGCCAGCCCGGCGCCTCCGGCCATCATCGCCCGTCGCATGCGCCCCGGTGCTCCATTCCGCGTTCCCTTCCGTCAGTCGCCATGGCCCGTCAGCTGCAGGGTGCCGAGACCTGTGGCGGGCTGACCGCCGCGCCGGCCCTCTGCGCGTACCAGCCCCGACCAGAGCGGCATCGCGAAGCCGTGTTCCTGATCGTCCATCACCGGGGTGATCGCCAGCTCCAGATCGCCCAGCCGCACCGTCCAGTCCAGCGGCCAGACCCGGCCCGAGCCCGCGCGCCACGCACGGGTGGTCGCCACCTCGGCGGCGTCGGTCTCGACCCCCTGCACGGTTCCGTCCGCGGCGACCAGCACGCCCTCGACGGTGGTCGCCCCGCGCCCGTCGGTGCGGGCTGAGATTCGAACCGCTGGGCAAACATAAGCCGCGATGGAACAGGTCCTCGGCAACCGACCCGCCCCGGTACCGGCAGCCCGCGAAGGCCGGTTGCAAATGCAACGGCTTCCACACGGGCCGCGATTCGATGTTCCGCAATGCCAGCTGCTCGCAGATCGCGTCCCGGCTGCGGCCGAACTGCTCGGGCTGGACCGTCAGGCAGGTCAGCCAGCGGGTCGCCTGATGACCCGGCGGCTCGGGCATGAAGTCGAGGCCCGGGTAAGCGGCCAGGGCCCGCCGGTAATAGGCGTAGTTGCTCCGCCGCCGGGCAACGCGATCGGCCAGGACCTGCAATTGGCCGCGAGCCACGGCCGCCAGCAGGTTGCTCATCCGGTAGTTGTAACCGATCTGAGAATGCTGGTAGTGGGGTGCCGGATCGCGGGCCTGGGTGGCCAAAAAACGGGCCCGGCGGCACAGTTCGGGATCCTCGGAGACCAGCATCCCGCCGCCGCTGGCCGTGATGATCTTGTTGCCGTTCAAAGAAAAGCAGCCCATCCGGCCGAAACGGCCCGCCGGCCGGCCGCGGTAGACGGCCCCCAAGGACTCGGCCGCATCCTCGACCAGCGGCACCTGGTACTGCTCGCAGAGGGCTTCGATCCGCGTGTAATCGGCGCACTGACCGTACAGGTCCACCACCAACACCGCTTTGGGCAGCCGCCCCCGCCGGGCACAGACCGCCAACTCTTCGGCCAGCAGCTCCGGGTCCAGGTTCCAGGTCGCCCGCTCGCTGTCCAAGAACACGGGCGAGGCACCCGTATAAGCAATCGCGTTGGCGGTGGCGGCAAAGGTCAACGTCGACGTCAGCACCTCATCCCCCGGCCCCACACCCAGCAGGACCAGGGCCAAATGCAGGGCGGCCGTGCCGGAGGAAAGGGCCACCGACTCGCCACCCCCCAACGCCGCGGCGAACTCCTGTTCCAAAGCGTCCACCTGCGGCCCCAGCGGAGCAATCCAATTCGAATCGAACGCCTCCAACAGCAGCGCCCGCTCGGCCCCCGACATGTGCGGCGGTGAGAGAAAAATTCGGTCCTCGTCCATTGGCTGACTACCCTTCTGATTTCGTCAAGTTTCGGCGTTGGGCTCGTACTCGTACTCCGCATCGCGGTACTCGTACTCGTACTCCAACTCCAACTCCTACTCCTACTCCTACTCCTACTCGACCCTATCCTCCGAAACCGTCCTGGCTCGTTGGATCAGCCGGGTCAGCATCGCTCCAATCCGTTTCGAATCGGATTTGACACGTCGGTTTGAATCATCATCGATCGCATTGCAGACACAGAGTACATCGTGGATTGGCGAACATATCCTTCCAACTCCTTTCGAGTACGAATACGAGTCCCGTTGCACTGAGTACGAGTACGACTGGCCCGAGGAACTACACGCTCGATCGTTCATGTGCCAATCTCTTCCCCGCGTGGTATCTCACGCCGCACGGCGCTTGGCTGCCTGGGCGGGGAGGGCAGGCGGCGTTGGCGGCGAAATCCGTTCCCTAAGTCGCGCGACGCGGGCGGGCACCCCGTGGGCAACCACGTGGGCGGGCAGCGCCCCGACCACCGCCGCCCCGGCACCCACCACCGTGCCCTCGCCAATCACCGCTCCCGGCAC
>SKMM01000231.1 GCA_007121055.1 Paracoccaceae bacterium
TATTCTGCGACGTGGTGCTGCATGACGTTGGCGGTGGCCGCCACCGCCCGCGGTGGCGCACCGCCCGCGCGTTTGGCGTCTTGCTGCATCACGCGCAGGGCTTCGAGCCCGTCCATGACCGGCATGGAGATGTCGAGGAGGACGAGGTCGAAGTCTTCCGACCGCCAGAGGTCAACGGCGTCAGCTCCGTTCACGGCGAAGCGCGCAGTGACCCCGAGTTGCCGGAACATGGCCGACAGCACCTTGCGGTTTGCGGCGTTGTCGTCCGCCACGAGGATGCGACGGCCATGCAGCGCTGTTTCCGCGGCATCGGACGCCTGCCCCGCAGTGGGGTCGGTGTCCGATGGCTCCAGTGAGGTGGGCTGCGCCGGCGGGAGCGGCACCCGGATTTCCACCACCGTTCCTTCGCCGGGCGTGCTCACTATCCAGCTCGTGCCGCCCATCATGTCCACTAGCTTGCGCACGATGGTCATCCCAAGGCCGCTGCCGCCGAACCGGCGGGCGGTGCCCGCCTCGGCCTGCTCGAAGGGCTGGAACACCCGCGCCACCTGCTCCTCGGTCATGCCGATGCCGGTGTCGCTGATCCGAAAGAGCACCAGATCGGCTCCCTCGCCGACCACCTCCAGCGTCACCGAGCCCTGCTCCGTGAACTTCACCGCGTTGCCCACGAGGTTGTGCAGCACCTGCCGCAGCCGGGTCTCGTCACCAAGCCGGTGCAGGGGAACGCCCGGGGCGCACTCGGCCCGGAAGGTCACGCCCTTGGCCTGCGCGTTCACACGGTGCAGATCGGCCAGCTGGTCGACCAGCTGGCCGACATCGACCGGCCGCGTCTCGAGCGTCATGCGGCCGGCCTCGACCCGGGCAAGGTCGAGAATGTCGTTCAGGAGCTCCAGGAGGCTCCAGCCCGAGCTGCGGATCGTCTCGAGCATGCTGGTCTGTTCGTCGGACAGGGGGGTGTCGGCCAGCAGGTCGGCCATCCCCAGAACGCCATTGAGCGGCGTGCGGATTTCGTGACTCATGCTGGCCAGGAACTCGGTCTTGGCCCGGCTTGCGGCCTCGGCGGCCTCGCGGGCGCGGGTGATTTCGGTGATGTCCACGCGCAGCCCGACGCGCCCCCCTTCGCGGGTCGCGGTGTCCCGGATCCGGACCATGCGCCCATCCGGCAGTGTCTCGATCTTGGCCCGGTCGGCGCGCTTGTGCTGCTCCAGCGTCTCGGCAATCCACAGTTCGGGGTCGCACTCCTGACGGTCGACGATCTCACCGGCGCGGACGGCATGGCGCAGCATGTCCTCAAAGGTGGCTCCGGGGACGACTGCCGGCGCCGTCAGAGGATACATCTCACGGTAGCGTTCGTTGGACAGAACCAGTCGGCCCTCGGCGTCGAACAGCAAGAAGCCATCGTCGAGCGCCTCCACGGCGTCAACCAGCTGCTGGCGGGTGCGCGCGGCCTCGGCCTCGGCTGCCCGGGCCTGCTCCTGGGCACGGTGCAGTTCGGTGACATCCATCCTCAGCCCCACGCGCCCACCCCCGGCGGTGGGCATCTCGTAGATCCGCAAAACCCGTCCATCGGCGAGCCGCTGGATAACCGGCTCCCGCGCCTCTGCGTGCTGTCGATGGCGCTCGGCAAGCCAGTCTTCTTCGCGGCCCCGGGCGTCGGCGATCTCGCCTACGGCGATTGCGCGACGCAGGATGTCCTCGAAGCGCACCCCGGGAACCATTACCGGTGCGGTGCGGGGATAGACGGCGCGATAGCGGCTGTTGCACAGGACCAGCCGATCCTCGGCGTCGAACAGCACGAAGCCATCCTGCAGCGCCTCGATGGCGGCCTCAAGCTGTGCGCGCGCTCGGCCCGCATCGGCTTCGGCGAGGCGCGCGGCCTCGCGGGCGCGGTGAAGGTCAGTAATGTCCACCCGCAGGCCAACCCGGCCACCATCGTTGGTGCGCCGCTCGACGATCTGAAGTACCGTTCCGTCGGCCAGCGTCTGCTGAATTGGTTGTTCCTCGCGATGCGCAGCAAGCCGCTCCTGCAGCCATGCCTCCTCTCGGCCGATGGCCTCGGCGTACTGGCCACGCTGCAGCCCGTAGCGCAGGATATCCTCGAACCGTGCTCCTGCGACCATGGCATCTGCGCTGTCGGCATAGAGTGCGCGGTAGCGGCGGTTGGCCAGTACCAGCCGGTCCTCGGCGTCATAGTAGACGAACCCGTCGTTCAGGACGTCGACCGCATCGGCGAGCCGTGCGCGGGATTGCTCGGCTTCGACCGAAGCCGCGGCGGCGGTCTCGCGGGCCGCGACCAGTTCGGTGATGTCGGTCTCGACCGCGATGAAGCCCACGTGCTGGCCTTGGTCGTCAAATCGGGGCTGGATTTCTATCCGAAGCCAGTACTCCTCGCCCGCACGGTTGCGGTTCAGGATCTCGGTCTCCACCGGCTCGACTGCGCGCAGGGCCCGTCCGATGCGCGCGACCGCCTCCGGGTCGGTCCCTTTGCATTGCAGAAAACTGCCCGGCTTCCGCCCACGCACCTCGTCGAGCCGCCAGCCGGTGAGCGCCTCGAAGGCGTGGTTGACCCACTCGATCCGCCCCTCGAGGTCGGAAATCACCACCAGGTTGCGCGTCTGGCGGGCGACATCACCCAGCAGCTCCAGCTCTTGCCGTTGCGCACGCTCCTTGGAGATATCCTCAATGAGGCTCCAGATCAGGTCGCGGCCGTCATGTGCGGTCACCTTCACGCCGGACAGGCGCACCGGATAGCGGGTGCCGTCCTTGCGGACGTAGTGCTTCTCGAACGGGCCATACCGGCCGGTCTCGCGCAACTGCGCCAGCGCCTTCTCCTCGACCTCGGCATATTCCCTGGGCGTGACGTCCCAGTAGCTCAGCGCGGTGAACTCCTCGCGGGTGTAGCCCGTGGGCGCCAGGAGTGCCGGGTTGAGATCAATAAAGGCGCCCGTGTCCATGTCGTTCAGGGCAATACCGATCGGCGACAACTCCACCAACGCCTTGTAGAGCGCCTCGCGCTCGTGGAGTTTCTCTTCGGCTTCAACGCGGTCGGTTACGTCCCTTATGACGAAGACGAAGCCCGGCGCGGCGCCGTCCTGCTCGTCCGGCTTCAGCCCCGCCGAGATCTCGAACAAGGCGCGGCCGCTGGCAGCGTCCATGCTGTACCGGATCCCGGTGACCCAGCCGTGTTCGCTGGCGCTGCGCATCGTTCCACGGGCAGTCTCGGCCAGCTCTGGCGTGAGGACCTCTTCAAGCGTTCGGCCCAGATAAGCCTCGGCGGACCGGGCGAAGCGCGGGCTCTTCCCGCTGTGGGCCTCGGTGAAGCGCCCATCGGAATCAAGCTCGACCACCATGTCGGGCAGTGCGTTCAGGGTCGCCTGCAACCGCACGCGGGCGCGGTTCAGGTCCTCATCCCGTGCCTTGCGGTCCGTGATGTCCTCGAACGTGCCATAGACCCGGGCCACCTTGCCGCCGCGCATTTCGGCGGCGCTGGTGGTGCGGACCCAGCGGTGTCGGCCCTTCGCAGTGATGAAGGGCAGCTCCAGATCATAGGGCGTCCCATTCGACATCTGCTCGGCGAGTGCCGGCTCCAGCAGAGCGCGCGCTTCGGGTGGATAAAAGGACAGACCATCCTCGATCGGTGGCGGCGCGACCGGATCGACCTCGTGAATGGCGCGTGTCACCGGGGACCAGAAGCAGGTGCCTCGGGTCACGTCCACCTCCCAGCTGCCCACGCGCGAGACGGCCTCGATTTCCGCACCGTGGGTGGCCGCGCGCTCGGCCTCGGTGATGTCGCGCACCGAGGCGTGGACCAGCCCGTCCTGCGCACTGACCACGGCGCACCATTCCAGGCGTCTCCACCCGCCGCCCTTTTCGGCGTAGCGGTTGACGAAGCGCAGCACCGGCGCGCCCTGGCGGACGCCTTCGGCCGCATCGAGCGTGCCGGCGACATCGTCGGGATGCACGAA
>SKMM01000159.1 GCA_007121055.1 Paracoccaceae bacterium
GGCCAGTGCGCCTTGACGCGCGCCAGCTACCTGGGAGCGCACGCGACAAGGCGCCCGCCACACCCCAGCCGTTGGGGACTATTCCACCGGTCAACTGGCCAATTTTGCTCCGGGATTGACACGGTTTCGCAAGATTCACGACCAAGGATGGTGGCCGTATCTTTTGAAATCAGATTCTTAGGTGCGGATCATGTGGGTGGGTCGGGCAGAAATTTTCTGCGCAGAAGGCGGCGACCGAGGGCTTGTCCCGTGGCGATGGCCCCGCGGGTCAAGTCGTCCCGCAGCGAGGGTTTCCAGAGTCGGCGGGCGCCCTCAATCCCTGACGGCATCTCGGCAACAATTGCGCACGAGGTGTGGGCTGTCGTTTCCTGGAGCAAATCGCTGACAGCCCGAATTAAGAGGTCGGGCGCAGAGGTCGCGGAAGATTGCTCGTCGCGCGTTGGCTGCACCCCAAGCCCTACAGCGAGCCCCAGAAGGTGGGCGGCAAGCCACCGCCCGCGCCGCCGTTCATGCGGCCCCGGCCGTGGCGCTTGCACGCTCGGCGGTGGCGGTGCGGCCATGCCGAGGGCCATGTCGATGTCGGCCTCGGTCAGAAGGTCGGGCTGGGCCGTGGGGTCCAGCGCCAGCAGCGCCGCGATGGCCCGTGCCCGCGCCTCAGCCGGGGCCAGTGCCGCAGAGGCGGGCTCAGGACGCGGCTGCTGCAGGCCGATCAGCAGGTGGGTGGCCTCTGCCCCAGCGAAGCGCAGGGCGTCTTCAAGTCGCAGAAGCCGCGCCACGGCGGGGGCGGTGGGGTCGCGCACATCGGCCAGTTCCTCGGGCGTCAGCAGGTCCAGCCGGGCGTCCGGGTCGATTCCCTGCGCTGCGGCGCGCGCCATGTCACCCACCAGCGCGGGGGCCTCGACGGCCTTGGCGCGCAGCGTGGCGAGGCGCTGGCGGATGGTGGCCTCGTGTTCGGTGGCATGGCGGCCAGGCGCCACGGCCTTCCTGAGCGCCTTGAGGTGCCGGTGGAGGGCTTGCTCTTCCGCTGACCGGCGGCGATGCGGGATCAGGGTCGCGGCCTCGGCGGCAAGGGCTTCAACGTGCTGGCGCAGCTGCCCCAGCCGCGCGTGGAGCTCCTCCCGGCCGATCCGCGCCTTTCCGCTAACCCGCCGCGCCCGGCCCAGGGCTTCCTCGCGGCGCAGCACGTGGCGTGCGCGCTGCATCATGGCGTCTAGGGGGCTGTCGAAGGCGCCCACGCCGCCTATCGCGCGCCAATGGGCGTCCCATGGCGGCGGGCCGGGCTTCTCGGGGTCAGCCACGGGTCAGCCGGTCCCGACCAGCTTCACGACCTTGCCCGCCGCTCCGGTTACATGGTCGGCCCACCGAGCCATGAGGACGCGGCGCTGCTCCAGAAAGTCTGTGCGCCTGTAACTGGTCACGACTTTCGATCCCGCCACGTGCCCGAGGACGGTCTCTGCGAGCTCGTGGGGGGCGTCCGTGCACTCGGCCAGCCAGTCGCGCAGGCTCGACCTGAAGCCGTGGGGGCGCGCCTCCATGCCCCTGCGCTCCATTAGGCGCGACATGGTGGCGTCCGAGATCACGCCCCGCCGCTGCGAGGGGAACAGGAACCCATCCCTCGCATGGGGGCGTGCGAGGTCTATGCAGCGCAGGGCCTCGGGCGCCAGGGGCACGCGGAAGTCAGCCGTGCCGCCCTTGCGGCCCTTCATGGCCTCGCCCGGGATGGTCCAAACACCCCCGTCGATCTGCTCCAACCGCAGGAAGCGCAGGGGCGCAGAGCGAACGCCGGTCAGGATCAGGAGCCGCAGGGCAAGGTGCGTCAGGGTCGGTTCGGCAAGGCTGGCATAGAAGGCCGGCACGTCGCGCCAGTGCAACGCCGGGATGTGCTTCGGTTCATGGCGTGACTTCCCGAGAAGGGCGCGGGCCTTGTCCGGGGCTTGCAAGTCAACCTCGATGCCGAGGGCTGCGGCATGCTTCAGCACGATGCCCAGCCGGTTCAGCGCCTTGCGGGCCGCTTCTGGCTTGGTGTGCCAGATCGGGGCGAGGCAGTCTCGGATGTCGCGTTGATCGATGTCGGTGATGGGCACGCGCCCAAGCTTCGGCAGCACGTGGACCTCAAGCGGCGACATCCACCGGCCCGCCTTGCCGTCGCCCTTCAACTCGGCCTTCCTTGCCTCGAAGGCATCGGCCGTCAGCACTGCCAGCGTGATGTCCTCGCGGCGCGCGGCCCGGATTTCGGCATCGCGCTCCTTCATCGGGTCGCGCCCAGCCGCCGCCACCGCGCGCCAGCGTTCAGCGATGCGCCGGGCCTCGGCCAGCGAGACATCCGAGCCGCCAAGGCCCATCTCTCGCCGCCTGCCGTGGAGCGTGTATCGGAGAACCCATTGCGCCCCGCCGTCGTCGCGCTTCACGAGCCACAGGCCCGCCCCGTCGCACCACTTCCCAGCGGGCGCCCGTTTGACGAACGCCGCCGACAGCCTGTTCCTTGCCCGCATGGAGGTATCCACCTTTCCGGCCTGCCGATCTGATCCAGCAGAATATCCACCCATAGATGTGGGATACCCTCGGACGGGTCAAGGCTGATTTGAACAGGTCTTACAGGTAATGCAGGGGTTTAACCCGGGGTGCTGAACAGGTCTGAACGGCTATGAACTACATATAGCGGCCATTCAATGCCTCTCGAAACCACGAAGCAGGGAGATCAGACGCTGGTAATCGTCAACGGTGTTCAGCACCGTCATCCGCCGCCAGCATGTCTTGCCAGGCACGGCGATCAGTACCTCGTGGCGGTTCTTGGAAATGTCGATGCCTACCAGAATGCGGGCATCAGGGGTATTCTGGGTCTTGGCCATAGCCGGGTCTCCTCGATGGTGTGGTTCGCAAAACCACCATCGAGACCTGAGCCCCGGTTATGGCCGCCCGCTGCGCGATTTGAGGGCTCCGCGCGCGGCCATAACCTCCTGTGGCGTTCCATTCCCAACATGCTACGGCACCGGGTTCAGGTCGAACGCGGTCCTCGCCCGGGCCAAGAAGCCACACGTGAACTGGCACTGCATCGCCCCCGGAAAGCGGATGCGAGAAACGCCGCCGCCGAGGCGTTCAACGGCCGGATGCGGGACGCACTCCTCGACGAGACCCTGCTCTTCGGCACCGACCACGCCCGCGAAACCGTCGCCGAATGGGTCATGGGCTACACCACAGAGCGCCCCCGGCCACCAGACCCCGACGGCATTCGCCGCCCAACTCGCCGCAATGGGCGACCGGCTCGGCTCCCCCGAACCGCTGCGCCGGTCGCCCATCACTCCGTCAGCGCAGCCGCGCAATGCCCAACCACCGGCTCTGGCGTCAACAGGATGAATGCCGGGGGGCACAGCACGAGAGATCACTGGACCGCGCCCGATCGCATCATCCCGGAGGGACCGACCGCCCCGGGATGGCTGATCGGCTGTCGATGGACCGCGCGACCCGATGCACAGGAAGACCCAGGCAACCCTGACCAGGCAGATGTGGGGCTGCGCCCTGCTCCGTGCGCGCCTTGTCGCGACCAATGAGCCACGCGGCCCGAGGCTCGGGTCTGTCCGGTCTCACCCGCCGGTCTGCCCTAGGGACATCAGGAGGGATCGGACCAGATCCTCCACTCGTACCGGATGGCCTCGCAGATCCAGTCGTTGATCAGGCGGTAGCTTGTCTCGCCCACTTCGGCCACGGCATTCCCCGGATCGCCCCAGACCCCGTCCTCGAACCCAGCAAAGACGCGGGGGGGATATTTGTACCGGCCGATCGCGCCGCCCAGATAGGGGGCGCGGTCGTTGGGGGCACTGCCGGGGGGGATCGACGGGTGGTAGCTGCGGGTCTCGTCCATGCGCACCAGATGGGGCGCCGTCACGAGCATGCGGGCCGTCTCGCCCTCGCCGGCGTGGCTCTGGGGTTTCTCCGACCGCATCACGCCCTTGTATCCGGGCTGGATGCCGATGAGCCATTGCAGGCTGAGCACGCTCGCGTCGGTTGTCTCCGACACTTCCTTGGCGACGATCTGCAGGACCGGATCGCTCTCGGCATGGCCGCAGATCAGGTAGATCACGCGAAATCCCTGGGTGACCAGTTCGCGGCAGACCTCGTCGATCACGCGGCGCAGCGTGTCGTGCGACAGGCTGATGGTGCCGGGAAACGCCTTGGGCGACTCGGTCAGCAGCGCGCTGGGGCCGAACGGGATCGCCGGACCGACGATCACGGGGATCCCCTCGGCGTTGAGGGTCGCGGCGGCACGGCGGGCGATGTCCAGACACTGGTAGGTGTCGGTGCCGAGCGGCAGATGGCCGGCGTGCTGCTCCGTCGCGCCGGTGGGCAGGATCACGTGGGCGCCCGCGCTCAACGCCGCGGCGATGTCGGGCGAGGTCAGGTCGTCAAACAGCGGGATGTCGCGGTAGTCGCCGGTGTCGGGATAGGGAAAGGGCATGTGCAGTCCTCCTCAGGCAGGGGTTGGGTCCGTGGGTGTGGGGGCGAGCCGGCCGGCGAGGCTGGTCCAGTCCCGGCCGAAGCGGGCTTCGGCGCGCGACAGCAGGGCCGCGGCAGCCCGGTTCGCATCGGCCGCGATGCCGGCCTCGGATCCCGTCCGCAGCCGGCCGCCCGCCACCACGATCCGGCCGCCGACCAGAACCGTGTCGGGCCGGGCCGAGCCGGCGGCGAACAGCAGGGTCGAGAGCGGATCGTGCAGGCCGCCGGCGAAGTCGAGACCGTCGAGATCGAACAGCGCCATGTCCGCCGCCGCCCCCGGCGCGATCCGCCCCAGATCGTCGCGGCCCAGGATCGCGGCGGCGTCCCGCGCAGCCATCCACAGCATGTCCCGGGCGGTTAGCCAGCGATCGGGCCCGTACTCCTCGTGCAGGCCTGCGAGCCGGTGGATCATGTGCGCGGCCCGCAATTCCGGCAGGAGCCGGCCCGAATCGTTGCTGGCGCTGCCGTCGGTCCCGAAGCCCACCCGCACGCCCGCACGCAGCAGGGCGGGCACCGGGCCCGCGGGAAAGCCCAGCCGCATGTTCTGGTGGGGGCAATGGGCCACGCCGCTGCCGGTGCGGGCCAGCACGGCGATATCCTCGGGCGAGAGCTGCGCGCCGTGGGCGATCCAGCTCCGCGCGCCCAGCCAGCCGATGCGCTCGAGAAAGGCGATGGGCCGCATGCCATGCAGTCGGGCGCATGTGGCCACCTCGTCATCGCGGGGGGTCAGGTGGACATGGCGCCCCACCCCGGCCTCGGTGGACAGCCGCAGCAGACCCTCGAGGAAGGCCGGTGCGTCGAAGGTTGCCGACAGCGGCCCGAGGTCGATCCTGACCGCGGCGCCGGGCGCAGGGTCGTGATGGTCACGGATCGCCCGCAGGGTTCCGGCCAGGGCCTCGGCCTCGGTCTCGACGATGCAAGCCGCGACCTCGGGCCCCACTGCGCGGTCCAGCTCGGGGGCGAGCCGGGTCGTGTTGCCCCGCACCAGATGCAGGCGCAGACCGAGCCCGCGCACGGCCGCAACCTCGGCCGCGATCATGTCGTCGGCGCCTGCGGGGAAAAGATAGGGCATGTCGACGCTGGTCGTGCAGCCGCTCAGCAACAGCTCCGCCGCCGCAAGCCGGGCCGCGGCATGGGTCAGGTCCGCATCCATGGCCGCCCACAGGGGCAGCATCGTCGCAAGCCATGGCAGCGCGTGGCAGCACAGCCCGTCCGGCATCGCCCGCGTGATCGACTGCGAGAAGTGGTGATGCAGATTGACGAGGCCCGGGATCACCAGACGCCGGCTTGCGTCCAGCGTCCGCCCCGGCGCCGATCCGGCCAGGGGCTCGGGACAGGGTTCCGGCCCGAGGGCGCGAATGCGCCCCCCTTCGATCCAAATCCACGCGTCGAGCAGCGGGGCCTCGTCGCGGGCCATGCAGGGATGGACCACCGCGGCGTGCCGGATCAGCAGCACGTCGGGCGCGCCGGTGTCGCCTGCGGCCGGGGGCGGCTCAGGCACAGCCGGCATGGCCCGCCAGGCGGTGGACATGGTGGCCCTCGCAGGCCAGGGACGAGCAATAGGCCCCGACGATGGGCTGGAGCTTGCGGAAGATCTCGCGCTCGGTCTGACCGATGGCGTCGAGCCGGGCCACCGCGGCCTCCACCTGCGGCTTCAGCGCGGCCAGGTCCACCGTCAGCAGCGCCCGGTCGCGCACGACCCAGTCTCCGCCGATCATGACGTGGCGGACGGCGGTGGCATCCTCGGCCTGCACGAACTGGTTGATCGCGTTGCGCAGCGGCAGCCAGTGGATGTGTCCGAGGTCGAGGAAGACGATGTCGGCATGGTAGCCGGGCGCGATGCGGCCGATCCGCGGCATGCCCAGCGCCGCGGCACTTCCCAGCGTGGCGGCCTGCGCCGCCGACCCGCTGCGCACCCAGCGCCGATAGTCGGTGTCGTGCAGATGCGAGGCATAGGCGGCCAGCCGCATCGCCTCGTACATGTTCTGGTTGTCCGAGCAGCTGGAGGCGTCAGTGCCGATTCCGATGGTGACGCCCGCATCCATCAGCCCGCGCATGTCGGGCAGACCAGATCCCAGCCGCATGTTGCTGCCGACGTTCAGCACCACCGTGGCACCGGCGCCCGCAAGCCGGGCCATGTCGTCGTCGTCGAGCCACACGCCATGGGCCGCCGAAAGGCTGGGCGACAGCACCCCCAGCGCGTCCAGATGGGCGGTCAGGCTGCGGCCGTAACGCTTGCGGGCGGCGACCTCCTGCACCTTGGATTCCGACAGATGCGTCTGCATCGTCAGCCCGTTGTCCTCAGCCAGCCGGACACAGCCGCGCAGGAAGTCGTCGGTGCACAGCAGCGGGATGGTCGGGCCGATGGCCAGCGCGATGCGCTCGCGATCGTGGGGCCAGTCGCGGACGATCCGCGAGAGCCGGTCGAACAGCAGGCCGATCTCGGCCCCGGCAAATCCGCGCGCCTGCGGCCGAAGATCGGCCGGCAGCGCGTCGAGCAGGCCCGGAATGGCCTGGAAGAACGGATAGTCCGACACCATCGGCGCAAGCACCGCGCGCATGCCCACGGTCTCGTAGGCGCGGGCGGCGGCGGCCATCCCCTCGTCGGTGGGCGCGGGCAGTTCGAGGAACATGTCGTAGCAGGCGGTGCAGCCCTTGAGCACCATCTCGGCCGCGCCGATTACGGTGGACAGGTAGGTGTCCTCGTGCCGGCGGTTGCCGCTGGACCAGGGCGCGGCGGCGATCAGCGTTTCGAGCGTGACGTCGTCGGTCAGCCCGCGCGACAGATGCCCGTAGCCGTGGGTGTGGGCGTTCACGAGCCCCGGATGCAGCAGATAGCCCGCCGCGTCGAAGGTCTCGGCGTCATCGGGCGCGGCCAGCCCCGGCGGCCCGACCGCAACGATGCGCCCGTCGTCGATCAGGATGTCCGCGGGGGACGCGTCGCTCTCCTCGGGTCGCAACAAAAGCCCGTTGCGCAGCACGAGGGGTCTGGTCTGGGTCATGCGCCTGCCCTGGTCGGCGTGATGGGACCGCGCGCCGGGAGGCCCGCCGCGCGGCCGGAAGGCGGTCAGGAGATCGCTTCGAAATAGCGGTTCAGCACATCGGCGCTGTGCTCGGCATACCATTCCCCGTCGGCGGGGATCTGCCTGGCATAGTTCTCGGGCGAGCCCGGGTCCAAGGCCCTGAGCTCCTCGGGCACGAGCGCCGAGGCCTCGGGGTTGATCGGGCCGTTGCCCAGCAGCTCGAACAGCTTGACTTGCCGCTCGGGCTCCTGGGTGGAGGCGATGAAGTGCCACACGGCCGCGCCCGCGGGGTTGTTCTTCATGACGATCCAGGCGCCCGGCCAGACGATCCCTTCGGTGAAGGTGAAGTCGATCACGCCGCCGGTCTCGCGCCGGATCACGCTGGCGCGGGTGTTGAACAGGTTGCCCATCACCGCCTCGCGGTCGCGGAAGATCTGCTGGCTTTCGGCCCCCGAACCCCAGAAGATCGTGTGCTCCTTGATCTGGCGGATCTTGTCGAGCGCGCGGTCGACGTCGATGGGATAGATGTCCTCGGGCGCCACGCCGTCGGCCATCAGCGCGGCCTCCAGCTGGCCGTCGATGTGGCGGCGCAGGGTGCGGCGGCCCGGGAACTCCTCGACGTTCCAGAAATCAGCCCAGCTCTGGGGCGCGCGCTCGGGGAAGGCCTCGGTGTCCCAGGCCAGCACGTTGGAGAAGATGTAGTTGCCGATGCCCCACTGCCCGGCATGTTCCGGCCGCACCTTGTCGCGGTCGACGATGGAATAGTCGACCTCTTCCAGCAGGTCGAGGCGGCCCAGTTCCAGCGAGGCGGGGATGTTGCGGTCCGCAACGTCCCATGTGATGCGACCGCTCTCGACCATGTTGCGGATCGCCCCGGACGACGGCCCGGCGCCGTCCACGATCACCTCCGCGTCGGGGTTGTCGGCCATGTAGGTCTGGGCAAAGGCCTCGGCCATCGCCGTCACCGCGTCGCCGCCCCAGTTGACCAGGACGATCTCGCGCCCGGCCGCGTGCACGGGCGTGACCCGGAACAGCCCGGCCGAGACGCCGAGCAGGCCGCAGGCCGTCATGAAGGCCCGACGATTGACCGGACGCCCGTCCGTCACCTCACGCAACAGCGCCGCACAGTCTTCGGCGAAGGTCTGCAAGTGTTGCTTCTGCATCGTCACTCTCCCGTTGAAGGTCTCTGTTGGGATTGCCTTGGGGCCGTCCGGCGCGCTGTCCCGCCGGGCGCGCCCTTTGCCTCAGCCGTCGTCGACGACGACCACGCCGGCCTCCTTCGGCCATACCAGCCACATGTCCCGGCCGCGGGCGAGGTCGATCTGGCTGCCCCAGGTGCCGAACTGGGCGTGGAACAGGCCGAAGGCGGTATCGAGCCGGCAGTGGGTGGTCGAGCCATAGTAGTTCCAGTCCACGAGCGCGCCGCGCACCGCGTTGCGCCCGTCGGCGGGCGGCCTCGCCGCCACCGCGATCTTCTCGGGCCGGACGGCAAGCAGCACCTTGTCGCCCTCGTGGCTCGGGCCGTCGGGCAGGTGAATGCTGACCGAGCCGGCGGTGAGCATGGCGCGGCCCGCGGGATCGCGCCGGACCGTGCCCGACAGGAAGTTGCTCTTGCCCAGGAAGCCTGCGACAAACCGGGTTTGCGGCAGCTCGTACAGCTCCAGCGGCGCGCCCTTCTGGACCACGCGTCCGTTGCGGATGATGACGATCTCGTCGGACATCGAGAGCGCCTCTTCCTGGTCGTGGGTGACATAGATGAAGGTCATCCCCAGGCGACGGTGGAGGTCCTTGAGCTCCCACTGCAGGTCCGCGCGCAGGGTCTTGTCGAGCGCCGAGAGCGGCTCGTCGAGCAGCAGCACCTCGGGTTCGAACACCAGCGCGCGCGCCAGCGCCACGCGCTGCTGCTGGCCGCCCGAGAGCTGGCGCGGATAGCGCCCGGCAAGATGGCCCAGCTGCACGAGGTCCAGCGCCCATTGCACCCGCTCGCGAATCTCGGACCGCGACCGGCCGCGGATGCGCAGCGGAAACGCCACGTTGCGCGCCACGGTCAGATGGGGAAACAGCGCATAGCCCTGGAACACCATTCCGAAATTGCGCTTCTCGGGTTCAAGATCGGTCACGTCGCGGTCATCCACCAGCAGCCGGCCGGAATCCGGCCGGGTGAAGCCCGCGATGGTCATCAGAAGCGTCGTCTTGCCCGAGCCCGAGGGGCCCAGCAGCGTCAGGAAGCTGCCGCGCCGGATCTCCAGCGAGACATTGTCGAGGGCCGCGACCCCGTCATAGAGCTTGGTCGCCCCGCGCACGGACAGCGAGTGGCCCGTGGCTGTCGGGGTGGCGGCCTGCGCCGCCGAGGGGCGTTCGGGGGGGTGGTGCATGCTCACAGGCTTTCCGCTGCGCCGCGGGACGCCAGCCAGCGGTCCCACAGCAGCTTCAGGAGGACGGCCAGGATCGTGGCCAGGACGAGGATCACGCCGATGGCCGCCACTGTGGGGCTGATGTTGTCCTGGATGCCGTCCCAGATCCGGCGCGGCAGGGTGTAGACACCCCGCTGGGTCAGGAACAGCGCGACCACGATCTCGTCCCAGGAGATCGCGAAGGCAAAGACCCCGCCCGCCAGCACGCCCGGCCAGATGTTGGGCAGGATGGTCAGCCGAACCGCGGTCAGCGGCGAGGCCCCGAGGCTGCGCGCGGCCTGCTCCAGCCGCAGGTCGAAATTCGCAAGCACCGCCGAGACCGAGATCACCACGAAGGGCATTCCCTTCATCGCATGGGCAAGGATCAGCCCGGCAAGCGTGTCGATCAGCCCCAGCTCGACCCAGACCCGGTGCATCCCCAGCGCATGCACGATGGGCGGCACGATCATCGGCGTCAGCATGAACACCCGCACGCTTTCGGTGAAGCGCGTGGCCAGCCGCCAGCATCCGATGGCGCAGGCCGTACCCAGCACGATGGCAATGCCCGATGCGGCCAGCGCCACGACGAAGCTGTCGCGGATGCTGCGCCCCCAGGTCGGATCGTCCACGAGTTCTCGATAATGGCGCAGCGACAGCTCGCCCTGCGGCATCGACAGGAACCGCTCGGGCGAGAACGAGACCGGGATCACGACAAAGATCGGCAGCACCAGAAACAGCATCAGCAGCCAGGCGGCGCCGATGACGAGGATGAAGCCGGGGCCCTTGCGCGTCTCGTCCATCACGCGGCTCCGAACAGGCGGCGGAAGCTGACCGCGCGGGCCAGCACCACGAGCATCAGGAACACCGTGATCAGCATGCTGGAGGCCAGCGCGGTGCCGAGACCCCAGGCCAGCGTCTCGTTGACCTGCAGCGCGATGTACTCGGCCAGCATGATCACCCGTCCGCCCCCCAGCAGCGCCGGCGTCACGAAAAAGCCCAGCGAGAAGATCAGCACCAGGATCGAGGCGGCGATGATCCCCGGCAGGCTCAGGGGCAGGTAGACGTACAGGAACCCCTGCAGCGGCCGGGCCCCCAGCCCGCGTGCGGCCGGCACCAGCCGCGCGTCGATGCTGCGCATGCTCGCCAGCAGCGGCAGCGCGGCATAGGGAACCATGTAGTGGACCATGCCGATGATCACGCCCAACTCGTTGCGGATCAGCGCCAGCGGCTGCGAAATCAGGCCCGCATCCAGCAGGAAGTTGTTCACCAGCCCGCGCGTCTGCAGCAGCGTGATCCAGGCGAAGGCACGGATCAGGATGCTGACCCAGAAGGACAACAGCACGCCGACCATCATCCAGGTCTGCCAACCGCTGCGCATGTGCAGGATCGCATAGGCCAGCAGATACCCCAGCACGAGGCTGAGGGTGCTGGTCACCAGGCAGATCCAGGTCGTCGTCCAGATCACCCGGCGCACCCCCGTGCTCTCGACGATGCGGACATAGTTACCGAAGCCCAGCCGGGGTTCGGTCACCGAGATCAGCAGCACCCGCGACAGCGGATAGATGTAGAAGACCACCAGCACCACCAGCGGCACCAGGACCAGCGCCCAGTAGACCAGGTTGACCCGCTCGGCGCCCAGCAGGCGCGTCCGTGGCGGCGCCGGCGCGGCCACCGTTTCCCCCGCGACCGCCATCAGTAGATCGGCGGAGTGATGGACCAGACCACCGTCGTCATGGTCTTGCCCGGGTTGCGATACTTGTGCGGCGTGCGGCACTGGAAGGCAAAGCTGTCTCCGGGCGATAGAAGATGGGCCTGTCCGTCGAGCCACAGCTCGAAACTGCCCGACATGACCACGCCGCTCTCGGCCCCGTCATGGCTGTCGTAATCCGACGAACCGCCGCCCGGCGCGATGCTGGAGTGAAAGGTCTGCAGGTCGGGGAAGTCCGGCGGGGTCACGAGCTCGACGAAGGTGCCGTCGACGCCGAGGTCCAGCACCCGGCGCTGTCGGTGGCGCACGACGACACCGTCCTCGGCCCCCGCATCGGCAGCCTCGGCGCGCCGGAACAGCGACTGCACGGAGACGTCGAGACCCTGTGCGATCAGCCGCAGGGACCGCATGGAGGGCGCCGTGATCCCGCGCTCGACCTGGCTGATCATCGCAAGCGAGACCCCCGACCGCAGCGCAAGCGCCTGAAGCGACATCCCCCGCGCCTTGCGCAGGACGCGCACCTGCAGCCCGAAGGCGCGGTCGTCGCGCCGGTCCTGCGCCAGCTCGCCCTCGACCGTGCTGTCGGCCTTGACGCTGTCGGCCACGGCGTCCCTCCGCCTGCTCCATGCGCAGGCTCGCACCCCGCGCTCAATTTTCAGGCTAACCAAAAAAATGGATGTGACAATCAGAATTCCACCGGCCACTCCGCCCAGCCCGCCTGGACCCGTTGCGTGATGGATAATCAGGCAATCCGCCCTTTCAGGAAGCAGGCTGCGAAGGAGGCCGCCGGCGGACGCGGGGCTGGGTCCGCCGCGGCCGGGACGGCTTGCGCCGGACAGAATTTCATCGATACTGAAATATCAGGAGGGGCTCCCGTCCCGGTGCCCACAGCCGCCGACAACCAGGAAGGGTGACCAATGTCCGATGCAAGCCACGCAATCCCGATCATCGATGTCTCCGATCTGATGACGGATGTGTCGGCGGCGGGCAGGGTCGGCGAGCAGATTCGCGCCGCCTGCACCTCGACCGGATTCTTCTACATCATCGGGCATGACGTGTCGCCGGAACTTGTGGCGGACTGTTTCGAGGCCAACCGCCGCTTCCACCAGCGCCCGGTCGAGGAAAAGTTGCGCTACAAGCAGAACCTGTGGCACCGCGGCTATCAGGCGTATCAGTCCTCGACGCTGAAATCCTCGGCCAGGTTCGAGGCCGCCAAGCGCCCCAACCAGCTCGAGTCGTTCTTCATCCGCCACGAGATCTCCGCCGACCATCCCGATTACGAGAAGAAGCCGCTGCAGGGTCCCAACCAGTGGACCGACGATCCGTGGTTCAACGATGTCGTGGCGCGCTACGATGCTGCCACCCGGGCGCTGGGCCTCAAGCTTCTGCCCGCGCTTTCCGTGGCCATCGGCGAGGCGCCCGACTTCTTCGCGCCCTTCTTCGATCCGCCCGCCACCGCGCTGCGGCTCATTCACTACACGCCGGCCCCCAAGGACAGGCCCGAGGACCTCTACGGCATCCATCCCCACACCGATTACGGCTTCCTGACCATTCTCGCGCAGGACACCGTGGGCGGCCTGCAGATCCAGCAGCCCGACGGCGCCTGGGTCGACGCGCCCCATGTGCCGGGTAGCTTCGTGATGAACATCGGCGACATCCTTGCGCGCTGGACCAACGACCACTTCAACTCCACGCCGCATCGGGTGGTGAACCGATCGCACCTCCGCGACCGCTATTCCATCGGCATGTTCTTCGACCCGAATCTCGACACGATGATCGAGACATTGCCCGGCTTCCGGCACCTGCAGCACGGCAAATATCCGCCGATCCGCTACGGCGACTATTTCGCCATGCGGCTCGATGCGAATTACACCGACCGGGTTGGCGTCCGATAGGATCGCGGCGGGGCGGCGTCCGCAAGCAACGAGGTCGACGCTGCCTGCCGGCCATGGGGGAGGCTGCGTGTCCCGGGACAGGGCATGGACAGCGGCGCCCGCCGCCGGAAGGGCGCGCAGCTGAAGACGGGCAGGCCCAGGTGCGGGGCAGGTGAGGCGGCGGCGTGCGGACAGGAGCTGCGCGTCTCGCGGCGGCTCTGATGATGTGACCGCCCCCCGACGGCATCGATGTGCCAAGGTGGGTCTGCGAGGATCCACATGGGGGAGCGGTCATGTCGGAGATTATCACGGTCGGGCTCGACCTGGCGAA